>REEN01000044.1 GCA_007695015.1 Marinilabiliales bacterium | reverse complement strand
TCCCCACGCTTTCGTGCCTCAGCGTCAATCTCAGTTTAGCAAGCTGCCTACGCAATCGGTGTTCTGTGTAATATCTATGCATTTCACCGCTACATTACACATTCCGCCTACCTCAACTGAATTCAAGAGTAACAGTATCAACGGCAATTCTACAGTTAAGCTGCAGACTTTCACCACTGACTTGCTACCCCGCCTACGCACCCTTTAAACCCAATAAATCCGGATAACGCTTGCATCCTCCGTATTACCGCGGCTGCTGGCACGGAGTTAGCCGATGCTTATTCGTACAGTACAGTCAGCCCCGATCACGATCAGGGGTTTCTTCCCATACAAAAGCAGTTTACAACCACTAGGGCCGTCATCCTGCACGCGGCATGGCTGGTTCAGACTTGCGTCCATTGACCAATATTCCTCACTGCTGCCTCCCGTAGGAGTCTGGTCCGTGTCTCAGTACCAGTGTGGGGGATCATCCTCTCAGACCCCCTAGCCATCATCGTCTTGGTGAGCCGTTACCTCACCAACTAACTAATGGCACGCATGCCCATCCTGTACCGCCGAAACTTTAATCATAAACAGATGCCTGTAAATAATATTATGGGGTATTAATCCGGATTTCTCCGAGCTATCCCCCAGTACAGGGCAGGTTGCATACGCGTTACTCACCCGTGCGCCACTCGTCAGCAGGTATTGCTACCCCTGTTACCGTTCGACTTGCATGTGTTAGGCCTGCCGCTAGCGTTCATCCTGAGCCAGGATCAAACTCTTCGTTGTAAAAAAAAGTCTAAATATGCTCAAGATCGAATTGCTCTCAAAAAAATTTTTGGTTCTTAAATTGTACTCTTCAACCTTTTCAAAGAACTTTCAAAACTTCATAAAAAAACCCCAAAAAAAACATCCCGCAAATCCATTCCTTTTTTTCAGGGACTGCAAAGATAAAAACTATTTCCGGAATTTCAAATAAATTTCTTTGCAAAATTTATCATCCCGGTATATTTTTCTTTCCCTGCACCGGGGCGATCTGAAAGCGGACTGCAAAGATAACACTTTTTTCAGGATTTAGCGCAAAAAACTACATCTGTATCGTGTCAAATTATCAATAATTTGATTGTCCGTTTCAACCTGCGCTGAAAAATAATTATGTTTCCGCTTCCATTTAAATGCATATTATAATATCTTAGTCCCCTACCAAACAATTTCAACCGGTGGAAAACTGTCTCATTATCATCCCAACATACAACGAGATCGAGAATATAGAGCGATTGCTCAAATCAATTTACGACATCAATCCCGGTTATCACATTCTTGTTGTGGACGACAATTCACCTGACGGCACTGCACAGGAGGTTGTCAAACTACAGGACAGCTACGCGGGAAAGCTGCACCTGATCAGAAGGGCCGGGAAACTCGGACTCGGAACGGCGTATATAACGGGTTTCAAATGGGCAATAGAGAGGGACTATGAATATGTTTTTGAGATGGACGCCGATTTCTCACACGACCCGGTATACCTGCCCCTGCTTCACAAAGCCTGCCAGGATGGCGCCGATGTGGCCATAGGCTCCAGGTATGTTTCAGGCATCAACGTCGTCAACTGGCCGCTCGGCAGGATAATGATGTCATACCTGGCCTCGGCCTACGTGCGCTTAATAACCGGCATGAAAATAAGGGACACCACCGCTGGCTTCAAGTGCTACCGTGCACAAGTATTGAGATCCATCAGTCTTGATGCAATAAGCTTTAAAGGATATGCCTTCCAGATAGAGATGAAGTTCGCCGCCTGGAAACTCGGTTTCAGGATCACCGAGGTTTCTATAGTATTTACCGAAAGACGGCACGGTAACTCAAAAATGAGCGGGGGTATATTCAATGAAGCATTATGGGGGGTCATTATTATGAAATTCAGAAGTTTTTTCCGAAATTACGGAACAAAGCGAACCGTATCCGATTAAAAGCAACGTCACAATCCAACTGTTATGCAGGCGCTCCTGATCAAAAACGCAACTATAGTCAACGAAAACGGGGTACGCCGGGGCCATGTCCTGTGCCGCGGGGGGATCATAGAAAGGGTCTCGTACGAAGATGATCCCGCTTTCGCGGAAAAGAACGCCCCGGTTACAATTGATGCAAAAAGCAGGCTGCTGATACCCGGGGTGATAGACGACCAGGTCCATTTCAGGGAGCCCGGCCTTACCCACAAGGCTGACATAGCATCAGAATCAAGGGCTGCGGTGGCAGGAGGCATCACATCATACATGGAAATGCCCAATACCAGTCCCCCGACAACCACCAGGGAACTGCTGAACCAGAAGACCGAGATCGCCTCCCGCAGCTCCTTTGCCAACTTCTCCTTCTACATGGGGGCAACAAACGGGAACATTGAAGAGCTGAAAGCGGCCGATCAGTCACGTGTATGCGGCATCAAGGTCTTCATGGGTTCCTCTACGGGAGACCTGCTGGTAGATGATGATGCCGCACTGAGGGCGATCTTTGAAAATATCAGGATACCGGTGGCCGTGCACTGCGAGGATGAAAAAACAATAAGGGAAAACTCACGTGATTACAGGAACAGGTACGGGGAAAACCTTCCTGTCAGCCTGCACCCGGAAATAAGAAGCGAAGAGGCTTGCTGGCTGTCGTCTTCCCGGGCAGTTGAGCTTGCCCGCGCTTACGGAACCCGCCTCCACGTTCTTCACATAAGCACTGCGAGAGAACTGGAGTTGTTCGCTTCACTGACCCCTGAAGAGAAAAAGCGGATCACGTCAGAAGTATGCATCCACCACCTGTGGTTCGACAATTCCGATTATGAAAGGCTGGGCAACAGCATTAAATGGAATCCTGCAATTAAGACCGGAGCCGACAGGGATGCACTGGTAAGTGCTGTGGAAAGCGGGCTCATCGATATAGTGGCAACCGATCATGCCCCCCACACAGCCGGAGAAAAAGCCGGCACCTACTTCAGCGCCCCTTCGGGCGGGCCCATGGTACAGCACGCGCTGCCTGCAATGTTGGAGCTTGTAAAGAGGGGGAGCCTTACCGTCGAAAAAGTTGTAGAACGTATGTGCCATGCCCCGGCCAGACTCTTCAGCCTGGAGAAACGCGGGTTCATCAGGGAGGGTTATTTTGCCGATCTGGCACTCGTTGACATGGATGCCAGGTGGACCGTTACCAAAGATAATATATTATACAAATGCGGCTGGTCACCAATGGAGGGAGTTAATTTCAGCACAAGGGTCACCCATACGATCGTTAACGGCCATGTGGTGTATGCTGAGGGTGTGATCGATCCGCAACCGAGAGGAATTCAACTGAAGTTTAACCGATAAAACACTGAGAGTAATGGAATCTATCCGGCTTCTTAAGTACCTGTTCAGGCATGCGGGAGTCATCGCACTGGCGCTGGCCCTGTTCTCCGGTTCCGGATGCAGGGACCGCATCCCCGAACAAAAGTCCCCGCAGGTTGAAAGGACAGTACTCAATGCTGCAGTAATTGCCGACACCGTTATCTACGATGTGATCGTGAAGAACCCCGATGCAGAAGACCTGTGGACGGAAGAGACCCTGCGGAACCTGAACCGCGGGGGATTTGTCGATATAATATTCAACGCCGTATACCGCGAAGAGCTTGTTGCATTTGACTATTTCACCGGGCAGGCCTTGACGGTTCGCGATGTTGCCGACCTGGAGAACGACCCGGAATTCAGCAGGGAAAACATTGGCATGCTCCAGTTCAACGAGGAGTGGTACTTTGATGAGGAGAACCTCAGGATGGAGAAGCGGGTCAACTCCGTATCGCTGGGATACGAGGTGTACGATGCTGAAGGCAGGATAAGAGGTTACAAACCGGCATTTCTGATAAACCTAAACTGACTACCATATGAGCATTACTGATGAAAATAAACTTATCCCCGGAACGCTGAGGGAGATTGCCGCGAAAATGGTGGTCGCAGCCAGAACGGCGCCCAAGGCACGCGGTATCGACACCTTTGAAATAAAAATTGCCGAGGGCAGTTCAATAAAAGCTCTTGCCGAGAGAATGACCCATATATCAGATGAAAATGATATACCCTTTTTCGCGAGGGATGCCGGGAATATACTGGATTGCCCGGTAGTGGTCCTGATAGGGACCAGGATCAGGTCCATCGGGTTGAAAAAATGCGGCATGTGCGGGTTTTCGGGTTGTGATGAAAAGAATGAGAACCCTGATGTACCGTGCGTTTTCAATACCGGCGACCTGGGTATTGCCGTGGGGTCGGCCGTTGCTGTATGCATGGACCACAGGACAGACAACAGGATAATGTACACCATAGGTCAGGCCGCAATGGAGCTTGGTTTCTTTGATTCTGAAGTGCGCGTTGCCTATGGGATCCCATTGTCTGCCACCTCGAAGAGCCCGTTTTTTGACCGGAAATGACAGCCATATGAAAGTGATATTCATAGATTCTACCCACCCGGAACTGCCGGAGAAACTGACATCAGCCGGTATGGAATGTGATTACAGGCCTGAGATCACATCAAAGCTGCTGCAGAAAACAATTCACCTGTATGACGGCATTGTGATCAGAAGCCGCATCCCCCTTGATGCAGAGATGCTGAAACACGCTACCCGGCTAAAGTTTATCGGCAGGGTGGGCAGCGGACTTGAGAATATCGACGTTGAGTATGCAAAATCACGTAATATTGTCTGCTTCAACGCACCTGAAGGCCACCGTGATGCCACGGGCGAGCATGCCGCAGGGATGCTGCTGGCCCTGCTTAACAATATATGCAAGGCAAATGAGGAGGTAAAGAAAGGCCAGTGGTTCAGGGAGGTGAACAGGGGTATTGAGGTCATGGGCAAGACAATAGGAATTATTGGCTACGGGAATACCGGGCGTTGTTTTGCCCGTTGCCTCTCGGGGTTCAACGCCAGAATGCTGGCCTATGACAAGTACATATATGATTACTCCGACCAGTGGGTAACTGAATCGGTCATGGACGACCTGTTCGAAGAGTGTGACATCCTGAGCCTGCACGTCCCCCTTACCCGGGAGACCCATCACCTGGTAAATGAGAGTTTCCTCAACCGTTTCAGAAAGGAGATATTCATTGTCAACATATCCAGAGGAAAGGTGATAAACACATCAGACCTGGTGAGTGGCCTTAAAAGCGGCAAGGTGAAAGGCGCCGCCCTTGATGTCCTGGAATATGAAAAATCCAGCTTTGAAGAGCTGCACAGGAGCAGCCTCCCCGGCAACTACCAGTTTCTGCTTGAAAACCCCAGGGTGATAATCACGCCCCACATTGCCGGCTGGACGCACGAATCCAACAGGAGGCTGGCCGAGGTTATGGCACAAAAGATAATCTCAAGTTTCGGTAACATCACCTGACCCCGTTCAGTTACCGGCCGGGCGGGCCACAACGAACTGCACGGTGCTGCGGCTCCGCTGCTCAACAATGACATCTCTCCCCGATACATGCTCGTTTATGGAGGCCTGAGTGTAATGCCTGATAGTAATAAGTTCAAGCCCGCTGTTGTATAGCACCCTGAAATCGCCCCTGAGGTCGTCCAGCAGCCGGCTCACAAACGGGCCGCCGTTATCCATGCATATGGTAAAGCTGATCGCCGAATGCTGAATAAGGTTGACCTTCATGCGGTACCTGAAAAAACCGGCAAATATCCGGCTGAGACAATCTTCCACAACAAAGGAGAAATCCCTGGGAGCAAGCGACACCAGCATCTGCTCCTTCTTGACAATAAGTACAGGCCTTAACCCTGCGGCACCAGCATTGCCGTGAATAAGCGTGCCTGACCCGCCGGGATCATCAAAAGATTTCACATACAGGGGAATGTTTTTGTTTTGAAGTGGCTTGATGGTTTTGGGGTGAATTACCTTAGCCCCGTAAAATGAGAGTTCTATCGCTTCATGGTAAGATATCTCATCGAGCTTTTCGGCACCGGGATAATAGAGCGGATCGGCAGTGAGAATTCCTGCAACATCCTTCCAAACGGTTACGCATGGCGCCTCAAGGAGGTTTGCCGCTATGGCCGCAGTGTAGTCCGACCCCTCCCGTCCGAGAGTAGTGGCAGCGCCATCCTTTGTGCCGCCGATAAACCCCTGGGTCACCACGATCCTGTCACCTGCCTGCGTTAAGACCTTGCTGAGTCTTTTCCCCGAAAGGGTAAAATCAACATTGGCCTCCCTGTGGGTATTATCGGTTACGAGCCACTGACGCGCATCGGCCCAGAAGGTGCCAATTCCCCTGCTTTCCAGGTAGGAACTAACTATCCTGGTGGATGCAAGCTCTCCAAAGCTTACCATCCGGTCATAGTCGTAATCATAACTGCCTGAGGGGCTGCCGTCCAGCATAGCCCCAACTTCTGCGGCAAGCGTGTTAAAATCATTCTTAACACTGCCACTCTCTTTCCCAAACAGGGAAGAGATTATCTCCTCATGGTAATCCCTTATTTGCCTGAACATTGCATACCTGTCGCCGCTACCACTGTACCAGCTCTCCAAAAGGCTTTCAAGAGCGTTGGTCATCTTGCCGAATGCCGATATTACCAGCAAAAGTCGCCCTTCGCGGCCCGAAACAATTCCGGCAAGGTTCCTTATCGCCCCTGCCGACCGTACCGATGCTCCGCCGAATTTATAAACGATCATAACTTCAGTTATTCAGATTTACTGCCGCAAAGTTATCCAATTAAGCCGCATTTACCGGCCGGGAACAGTAAAATTCAGCCGCGGATTGCCGGTGGAGTGCCGGTGGACTGCCGGTGGACTGCAGGTGGACTGCAGGTGGACTGCCGGTGGACTGCCGGTGGACTGGTGATGGACTGCCGGTGGAGTGTAATCACCCTGCCGGCATCCCCTGCTCCCCAAAAAGCATTTCTGGTTATAGTCGGCTAAAATAACTAATTTTGCACCTGCAAATCCGCCGGGAACAACTTTTTTGACAATGCCGCGGAAAATCAGCCATAATATAAGTTACCTGCAAAGTGCCCGAAAGCCCGTTATGCCTGTATAAAAGCCACCCGGTGGTGGCCAGGCTGCTGGAGATTCTTGACGAAGAGAGTCCGGCAAGATGCTTTCTGCGAACACTTGCAGGATCCTCGCTCTCAATGTGCGCGGCAGCCGTAATACATAAACGTCTGAACGCCAACCTGTTCATCCTTAGCGACAAAGAGGAGGCCGCATACTTCATGAATGACCTTGAGAACCTGTGCGGCCGGCATAAGCTTCTATTTTTTCCCTCGTCGCGCAGGCCTTCCCTTACCGGAAAGAGTACAGATGCGGCAGGCATGATACAGCGTACAGAGGTGCTCAGGCACCTTTCCGGCGAAGGAGGCAAATCTGCAATAGTGACCTACCCGGAAGCCCTGTTTGAGAAGGTTATACCAAAAACCTCCCTTGAGCAGGTAAGCACTGAACTGAAAAAGGGAGAGGCCGTTTCACGGAGCTTCCTGACCGAGCTGCTGCTTGAGTACGGTTTCAGGGAGACCGACTTTGTGTATGAGCCGGGAGAGTTCGCTGTCAGGGGAAGCATAATCGATGTTTTCTCATTCTCAGACGACCGTCCCTGCCGCATTGACTTTTTCGGCGATACGGTCGAGACCATCAGGTACTTCGATATTGAGACCCAGTTATCAGAAAAAAGGACAGATTCGGTATCAATAGTACCCGATACCGGGATAGGCCGCCAGCTGACCGGTCAAACGGGTTCAACATGTAACCTGCTGTCACTTTTTGACGACACTGCACTGGTATGGATAAAAGACACCGAGCTGGTTCTTGCAGGAATTTCAGAACTCTTTGATGCTGCTGATCCTTCAGCTTACAACGAAGACCTGGCTGGTGAGGGTGTTGACAAGGAGATGTTTTTCTCCGGCAGGGATGAGACTGAAAGAGAACTGATGAGGTTTTCGTTGATTGAAAGCGGGCAATCACCATTCTTCGGCAGTGCACGTACAATAGGGTTCAACACCTCTCCCCAGCCCGCTTTCAGGAAGAATTTCGAGCTCCTTGCACAGACCCTTGCCGACAACAGTGAGAAGGGGTACACCAACTACATCTTTTCTGAAAACCAGAAACAGTTTGAAAGACTCGGTGAGATATTCAACGAAATATATGGTACGGTGACTTTTACCCCGGTACTGTCGGGCCTTTACCGTGGTTTTGCCGATCATGACCTGCAAATCTGCTGCTATACCGATCACCAGGTATTCGAAAGACATCACCGCTACAGGATAAAAGAAGATTTTAAAAGAAAGGAATCTGTCACCCTCAAAACCCTCCAGGATCTTAAACCCGGTGATTATGTGGTGCACATTGACCATGGCATTGGGAAGTTCGGGGGACTTGAGAAGATAGAGGTTAACGGCAGGCTCCAGGAAACACTCAAGCTGGTTTACAAAGACAATGACACCCTTTACGTAAGCATTCATTCCCTGCACCGGATATCCAGGTACAAAGGCAAGGAGGGCATCCCCCCGAAAATAAACAAGCTGGGCACGGGAGCCTGGCAAAAGGTCAAGGAAAGGACCAAAGGGAAAGTTAAGGAAATGGCAAGGGAGCTGATAAACCTTTACGCCAGGCGCAAAATGGAAAAAGGATTCAGGTTCTCTCCCGACTCCTATCTGCAGAAAGAGCTTGAGGCCTCATTTATATATGAAGATACGCCCGACCAGCTTAAAGCGACCAATATGGTAAAGGAGCAGATGGAATCTTCCATGCCCATGGATATGCTGGTGTGCGGTGATGTCGGGTTCGGAAAGACCGAGGTGGCCATCAGGGCTGCTTTCAAGGCGGTGACCGACAGCAAGCAGGTGGCGCTTCTGGTACCCACCACCATTCTTGCCATGCAGCATTACAATACCTTCCTGGAGAGGCTGAAGGAATTCCCCTGCAGCGTTGAGCACCTCAGCCGTTTCAGGTCTGCCAGAAAACAGAAGGAGATCATTGGCCGGCTCGCTGAAGGCAAAATAGACGTGCTTATAGGAACTCATCGCATAATCGGGAAAGACGTGAAGTTCAGGGACCTGGGACTACTGATAATTGATGAGGAGCAGAAGTTCGGTGTTGCCATTAAAGAGAGACTGAAAAACCTGAAGTTCAGCGTCGACACACTCACACTTACGGCAACCCCCATACCCAGAACACTTCAGTTCTCCCTTTCAGGGGCCAGGGACCTGGCCATCATCAATACCCCGCCGCCCAACAGGCACCCTATCGAAACCCGGTTGGTCCGTTTCGATACTGAAACCATCAAAGATGCTGTGGAATTTGAAACGAGGCGGGGAGGACAGGTGTTCTTCATCCATAACAGGGTCAGGAATATTGCCGACATTGAAGAAATAATTACCAGGAGCTGCCCCGGCATCCGTGTTGTAAGCGCACATGGCCAGATGGAGAGCAGCAGGCTTGAGAATATAATGCTCGGTTTCATTTCAGGCAAATATGATGTCCTTGTATCAACCACCATTATTGAATCGGGACTTGACATACCCAATGCCAACACAATTATTATAAACAACGCACATCAGTTCGGACTGAGCGACCTGCACCAGCTGAGAGGCAGGGTGGGCCGCTCAAACAAAAAGGCCTACTGCTACATGCTCGTTCCCCCGCCCCAGTCAATGACACGGGATGCCCGCCAGCGCCTCCGGGCTATTGAGGAGTTTAGCGGACTTGGAAGCGGGTTCAATATCGCAATGCAGGACCTGGATATCAGGGGTGCCGGCAACCTCCTCGGCAGGGAGCAAAGCGGGTTCATTGCCGACATTGGTTTTGAGACTTACCATAAGATACTTGATGAGGCTGTGAGAGAGCTTCGCGAAACGGAGTTCAGCGAACTGTTCAGCAGACAGGAAACCCGGCCGGCCGGCACAGCAAGGTTTGTTAGCGACTGCCAGATAGATACTGACCTGGAGCTGCTGCTTCCCGAAGAATACATCCCTGGCAACAGTGAACGTATCAGGTTGTACCGGATGCTTGACAGTGCTGAGGACGAAGAGTCCCTGTCAGGCTTCGTGTCAGACCTGGTTGACCGGTTCGGGCCTCCGCCGAAGCAGAGCAGGGAACTGTTCGATATTGTAAGGCTCAGGCATATTGCTGTTAGACTGGGGTTTGAAAAGATCTCGATAAGAAACGGGAAGATGGTCATATTTTTCATATCCAACCAGGAATCACACTATTACAGATCAGAACTGTTCAGGGATATACTGGGGGCAATCCAGAAACAACAGCATTTCAGGCTCAGCGAGAGAAACAATAAACTGACCATGACTGTCAATGATGTCGGTTCTGTAAAAAGGGCCCTGGATCTTCTTGGCAGGTTCGAAACCGAAGTTGGCGGATCAGCCGGCTGACCGGAAAAATATTCAGCTTCATTCCTCCCCCGCTCCCCGTCCCGAAATTTCCTGCAGGTACGACACCCGCAGCAAAGGAATCATGACCGGGTATGTAACAAAATTACCCTAAACAGAGTATAAACAGAATGTAACATCAATAATCACCTGATAAGTCATGGCAACCAGACCGGTATTGCTTGTTTGTGCTTTTATCTTTGTCGTCGCCCTGAACCTGCGGTCGCAAAGCAACCTCTCATTGCTCAATGAAAGCCTTATCCGCGAGAACCAGATCAAGGGAGTAACCGAATGGAACCACCCGGTAAGAGGTGATGAACCGGCCGAAAAGGGGGCAAAAAGCCTGAATGCCAGGTACGACAGCAAGGGGCACCAGGTTGAAGAGGTCTCCTACAATTCCAAGGGGGAAGAGACAAGGAAAGTTACCAGCAGGTACGACAACTACGGCAACAGAACCGAATATGTGATATACGACAGCCGCAGCGGAAGGGTCACATTCAGCAGAATGACCGGTTATGATGACCATGGCAACAGGATTGCCGAATGGGGATTTGACGGACTTGGCGATTACAGGAACACATACCACCTTGACAATGAAGGGAGGACTTCAGAGATCCATTATACCTCAGGGGGAAACCTGAAGGAAAAGAGGCTGTTCTCATACAAGGGTAACATTACCGAAATTTCTGTAGTGCTGCCCGACAATACCGTTAATGAGATCATCCGCCTTGAAAAAAACGTTAGCGGAGAACTGGTTGCAGAAGCATATCATGATAACCAGGGCAACCTGGTAAGAAAGGTTGAGTATTCATGGGAAAACGGTCTTAAAACAGGTGAAAGGCACTATCAGGGTGATCAGATGATGTTCAGGAACAACTTCGTTTATGAAGAGGGGCTCCTCGACAGAATCATAAAAGTAGACCGGCAGGGGCGTGAAACCGTTACCAACCAGTACAGTTACGATGACCGTTCCAGACTGATCAGGGAGTCTTGGTATAATGAAACCTCCGGAAACTACTCGTTCAGGGAATATTCATACGACAACCACGGCAACATGCTTAGCGTTAACAGTTACTACGCCACCTACCAATTCCAGGTATTATACCGGTATGATTACTGCTTTTTCTGACCTGCTCCTTACCTGAAGGTATAGCGTATCGACAATGCAGCGCCGTCGCCCCACCAGCTGGTATTGCCTATTACGTTGAATGCCGGTTTCCAGTCCAGACTTATTGAAAAAGGTATCTCCTCAATTGTATATTCAACTCCCAGGATAAGATCCAGGCCTATTACGCTGTTGGCACTTCCGTCAAAATGATACCTGCCTGTCTGCCAGAACCCTGCATGCAGACCGCCTCCGTAAAACCATTCAAGGTTATCAATGTCGGAAAGAGGCCTCTGGAACTGGTACAGGCCTGTAATTATGAACCCGTCCCACCTGGTTGACAGTATACCCTCAACAGCCCGGCCCTCCTGCATAAAATGCTTAACTGTCAATCCGTTAAAAAAACCAAGTCTGGCTCCGACACCAGTATCATACAATTGACCATACGAGTTCATTCCTTTACCAGCGAATAAAATGACCATCGCAAAAAACAATATCCTCTTCTTCATGATAGTTTATTTTTAGTTAAACCTGGATTTTACCGGCTACACGATCTGAACAGTATAATTTAAAGTTCTCAAGGCAGCCCCCGGCATACTCCTTAGCAATTCAGGAGATGCAGGCTAAAGATCAGCAAAAGTATAAACTTTCCGTTTAAAATTGATACTTTTGCACCGGAAAAAATAACCCAATATTTCCCCGGTGCCTGCGGTTTAACAAGCCGGCCAGCGGGGTAACACCCAGTTGGCCAATGAACCTCTGTATCGACATCGGGAATTCGGGAGTGAAGGTAGCCGTTTTCAGGCAGCAGAAAATAATTGCCAGCTTCCGGTGGGAACAAATTGGGGAGGAACAGGCCGGTCTTGTTAAAAACAGGTGGCCCGGCATAGAAAATGTAATCCTCTGTTCCGTCAGGGAAGATGATGAAAAACATTTTGGATACCTGAATGATAGCTTTCCATTTGTAATAATGCTCGATGATAATACTGAAGTGCCGGTAACAAACCTTTACACGACCCCGGCAACTCTCGGGAAGGACCGTTTGGCAGGAGTTGCAGGTGCCCGCAATAATTACCCGGGTAGAACCGTTTTGGTTGTCGATGCCGGCACGGCAGTTACATTCGACCTGGTTGATGAGCAGGGAAGGTACCTGGGAGGCAACATCTCGCCGGGCATCAGTATGCGGTTACGGGCCCTGCACGAATTTACCGGGAAACTTCCACTGGTATCCCCTCCAGAGAAAGCGGGGTTCATTGCAGATAATACTGAAAATGCGATCGCCTGGGGAGTTGTTAACGGAATACTGTATGAAATTGAAACATATATCGGTACAATAAAACAAAAATACACTGACCCGGTCATTATTTTTACAGGTGGCGATGCCGGTTACTTTGATAAAAAAGTAAAAAGCACCATCTTTGTGGATCCTGATCTGGTCTTAACAGGATTGAATGTAATACTAAATCATAATGTCAGCAAAAAGTAGGTACTTAATACTGTTTTTGTCAGCTCTTTTCATTGGGCCTGTAACAGAAGCACAAAAGAATTCATACTCCCCTTACTCCCGGTTTGGGATCGGCGATATTGCAAGGGAGGGGTTTGGGCGTAACCATGGTATGGGAGGAATTGGTTTCGGGCTTCAGGAAAACAACCATATCAACTACATGAACCCGGCCGCCGCTGCTGCACAGGATACCATGTCGTTCATGTTTTCAACAGGACTTGCGGGGAACACCATGCAATTAAAGGGATCTGAAGGCACCCACAATATTGGCAATATTACATTAAGTCATCTTGCAATAGGTTTTCCGCTTTCACGGTGGTGGAAGACAAATATCGGACTTGTACCATACAGCCAGATGGGTTACAACATCATTGACGTTGATCTTGCAGGCCAGTCAGAGCATTATTATGAAGGTTCAGGCGGCATCAACCGGTTCTTCCTGGGAAATGCCATCAGGCTGACAAACAACATCTATGCAGGTGTCAGCGTGTCATATATGTTTGGATCACTCAACCAGTCCAGGGAGCTTATCTTCCCGGCCACAGATAATAATTTCTCCGTAAGGAGCAAATCCAGGGCCGTCGTAGGCGACTTTCATTTAAGATACGGACTGCAATACTCAAACAGGCTGATGGAAGATTACCACTATACCCTGGGTGTTGTGTATGAAAACAAAACTCCGCTAAAGTCTGACAGGGACTGGCTTATCATCAACGAACTTTCCACACCTGCCGGAATGGCACGTGATACTGTCCACAATTATATGGCTGCAACCAGCCATATTGAACTGCCTGCCAGGTACGGTGCAGGCTTCTCATTCGGGAAGCGGAACAAGTTTCTGGTAGGAGCAGATTACTCCATCCAGCAGTGGTCTGAAACAAGTTTTCTCGACCAGCAGCAGGATTCCCTGGTCAACAGCTCATCGGTCAGGCTCGGGGCACAGTATACACCCGATTATACTGACTTCAGGAGTATATGGAGGAGGGTTCATTACCGGATCGGGTTTCATTATACTGATACCTACCTGCAGCTCAGGGGGCAACAGCTTAATGACTACGGTATGACAATAGGGCTCGGGATACCATACGGCAACACCAGGACCAGTTTTAACTTCTCGGTCGACATTGGCCGAAGGGGCACTCTAGAGCATAACCTGATCAGGGAAAACTACGTGATGTTCAATATCAGTCTTTCGCTTTATGATTTCTGGTTTCACCAGCGAAGATACGAATGAACCCCAAAACAACAGCAAATAATCCCAAAAAAGATAGTTGCGCTGCGGCCCTGATGATTTTCATTCTCCTGCTGCAGGGTATTATAACGGTATCGTGCGAAACTGACATTGAGGTGATCAAATCACTGTCGCAGGACACACTTATGCCGAGCCAGTCAATGATCAATGCCGAGATCATATACACCGACTCCGCCAGGCTCCAGTTAAGGATACAGGCAGCGGAGATTCACAGGTACTCAACCCACAATGAAAATTACACCGAATTCCCCAAAGGTGTTTTTGCCGAATTCTTTGACAGGGAAGGCAATATGGAATCACAGCTGGAATCAAAGTATGCAATCTACTTTGCTGACAAAGAGCTTTGGGAAGCGAAAGACAGTGTTGTTATTATAAACAGGGCAGGAGAAATACTCAACACAGAACAGCTTTTCTGGGATGAGCGAAACCAGACTATATATTCACACAGTTACGTAAGAGTTACAAGACCCAACGAGGTAATCATGGGAGAAGGATTTGAAGCTGATGAGACATTTACCCACTGGAGAATTAAAAAAATCCAGGGAACAATATACATTGAAGATGAATAGAATACTCGAGCTGGTCTGGCTGAGCCTTGCAATTATCAGCTTTTTGGCAGCAGTTTACAACTGGTACCAGGCAGGTTTTTCGGAAAGTGTCATATTCCTTATTATGACATTTATTTCCGGTTTAATGTATCTTTACAGGAGAAACATGAGAATATCGCGTAAGAACTGACCTGACCGACAAATGAGTGCCCTTGCGATAATTCTGGTAAGTCTTCTCTTCTCTGCCTTCTTTTCGGGTATGGAGATCGCCTTTATCTCATCCAACAAGCTGAGGCTTGAGCTGGAAAAGAAACAGGGCACCCTTACATCAAGGGTAACGTCAATGTTTGCAAGGAATCCCGGTCAATACATTGCCACAATGCTGGTTGGAAACAACATTGCACTTGTTGTTTACGGCATCACAATGGCAATGATACTTGAGCCCTGGTTACAGATGTTCATCTCGTCAGAGTTTTCAGTTTTCCTTATCCAAACCGTTATTGCAACCATTATAATACTTATAACGGCTGAATTTCTGCCAAAGGCAGTCTTCAGGCTGAAACCCAACCTGATCCTCAACGCCCTGTCGGTTCCGGTGATGTTTTTTTACATAGTCCTATACCCGGTAAGCAAAAGTATTATAGGTATCGGGAATTTCCTCATGAAATACGTTCTCGGTACAGACATGTCAAATGATGACAAAAGAAATGTTTTCGGCAAAGTCGACCTTGATCATTTTGTGCGGGAAAGCCACAGTGAACTAAAAGAAGAGAACAATGTAAGGAGCGACATCAAACTTTTCCAGAATGCACTTGATTTCTCAACTGTAAAGCTGCGTGAATGCATGGTGCCGAGACCCGAAATTGCAGCATTTGAAATCAACAGGCCCCTGGAAGAAATCAAACAGAGTTTTATAGAAACAGGCTATGCAAGGATACTGATCTACAAAAAAACAATTGACAATATCATAGGCTATATCAACTCCAAGGACTTCTTCAAAAATCCCGGCAGTATCAGGTCAATGCTCAACCGCATCATAATAGTCCCCGAAACAATGGTTGCCCATAAACTGCTGTCACTTTTTATCAAGGAAAAAAAGAGCGTTGCCGTTGTTGTTGATGAATTCGGCGGCACCGCAGGTATGGTTACCATTGAGGATATCATGGAGGAGATCTTCGGCGAGATCGAAGATGAGCATGATACAGTCGATCTTGAAGAGAAACAGCTTTCTGAGAATGAATATGTTTTCTCGGGAAGGCACGAGATAGACTACCTGAACGAAAAGTACAACCTGGGAATCCCAAAAACCGATGATTATGAGACACTAGCCGGGTTCATCATTTACCACCACGAGAGTATCCCAAAGACAAACCAGAAGCTGGAAATAGCGCCATTTACTTTCGAGATACTGAGAATGAGCAGGACCAGGATCGAACTCGTTAACATCAAAAGAGAAGTGGACAGGTAAATTATGTCACATACATACTCCTCTCTGCGGATACTAAAAGAGTTATCTGGTTAAATGCATCAATCCTTGGAAAACTAACGCAATAGTTTTATATTTGATTTTAATAACCTCATACATTCAAGTCAGATACTTGGGCCAAAACCCCTGAAAACTAAATCTATGAGTGTTTGGCACAGGTTTTGATGCTTTTAAACAGGATTAGGACAGGATATTGTTTAATTAATATAAATTGCCGGAAGCCTTATCTTTTTTTTATTAAGTTTTTATATTTGTCGCAGATTTTCCGGAAATTATAACTCAATAATAAATAACCATGAAAAATCTATTTATAAAAGGGGTGCTGGTTTTTCTGTTGGCAATACTCGGGCAGGCTGACGTTTTAGCACAGCCGGGCAGGTTTGGGGAGACCCCGGAGGACAGTATCAGAGCCCTGAGAAACCTTTCGATGTATGGCGACAGGTACAGGAATGAGAACTATAATGATGCTATGCGCTTCTGGAGAATCCTCATAAACGAGTTCCCGATGTCCAGCAGGAATATTTACGTATGGGCGGAGAGGGACATACTCGGTCATATGATCGAGAATGCCGAAACCGAGGAGGAGAGAAAGGCATACCTTGATACTGCCATGATGATGTTCGATAAAAGAATGAAGTACTACGAAGGTGAAAATTTCGGCGATCCTGCGAATGTGATGGGCAGAAAGGGCCTTTTCTATTTCCGATACAACAGGAATATTGAAGAATCTGAGATTGGGTATAATGCACTTGAGGAAGCAATAAGGCTTTCGGGTGATGATCCCTCCCATCCTGTCATTGCAACCTATATGACTGTAACCGTTGGAAAATATGCAGCCGGGTTTGTCGACAGCGAACATGTTATAGAGACCTATACCTGGCTGATGGATATTCTGAACAATGCAATTGACAATGCGGGGCGAAATCAGCTTGTGCCAGCCCGGGATATGGTTGAGGACCTCTTTGCCAACAGCGGTGCCGCCGATTGTGATGCCCTGATAGAACTGTTTGCTGACAGGGTTCATGCATCACCCGAAGATGCTGAACTCCTGACCCAGGTTAATGACCTGCTTTCCGGTACAGGCTGTACTGACAGTGACCTCTACCTGGCCACCACCGAAAAACTGCATGTTCTGGACCCCTCTGCGCAGTCCGCCATCACTCTGTCTGCCATGTACAGAGCGAGAAACAACGACGATATGGTAATAAAATACCTGCAGGAGGCAATTGAGCTGCAGGATGTGCCGGAACAGCGTGCAAACTATTACCTGGAGCTTGCAATCATAGCCAACCAGGTGAAGAATGACAAGCAGCTCTCCCGTCAGTACGCCCGTAGTGCACTGAATGACAATCCTTCTCTGGGGCGCGCACATATACATATCGGCAGCCTTTATGCATCCGAAAACAATTGCTTTGCCGGGGAGGAAGATGCCGACTTCAAAAACAGGACGGTATACTGGGTTGCTGTTGACAGGTTCAATGAGGCAAAAAGGGTTGACTCATCGGTAACTGCAGAGGCCGACAGGTTGATTGAAACTTACAGTATCTACTTCCCTGATACCGAAACCCTGTTCTTCCACGGCTACCAGGAAGGCGACAGCTATACTGTGGGCTGCTGGATAAACGAATCCACCCGGGTAAGAGCAAGAAGGTAGAAGTTATTGCTTCCTGACGGGATGTTAAGAAGATAACATGAAGGGCTGCCTTACAAAGCAGCTCTTTTTGTTCTGTTTTGTTCTCCAAAATCACACATTATCTGTTTTATAATTCTATAAATTATTATCTTCGTAGCTCGAAAAAAACGGGAAAACACATAATACTGAAACAATCAAATGGCTACACTCGAAAAAATCAGAAACCGTGCGGGAGTACTTGTTACCGTGGTAATCGGACTTGCCCTGGTCGCTTTCATCCTTGGAGACATACTGGGCTCGGGCCCATCCCTGTTCACTAACAGGCAATTTGAAATTGCAGAAATTGCGGGAAAATCAATATCCTTCGAAAATTTCCAGCGAAAGGTAGACCAGCTGACCGAAATATACATGCTCAATACCGGTCAGAGCGCGCTGGATGCCGAAACAAATGAACAAATACTGGAAGAAGCCTGGCAGCTTATGCTGCGTGAAATCATCATGGACGAGGAGTACGGGAGAATAGGACTTGAAGTCAGTTCTGAAGAGCTGTTCGATATGGTTCAGGGAGCCAACATTCACCCTATCGTCCGCCAGCTTTTTACCGACCCCTCAACCGGTGCATTCGACCAGGCAGCAGTCATCAGGTTTCTTAGGACAATGGACCAGGATCCTACCGGGCAGCAGCGCGCCTACTGGATATATGTCGAAAGGGAGATTGTAAGGGAACGGGCTATGGCCAAATACAACAATCTGCTTCGCAAAGGTTTGTATGTACCCGATCTTCAGGCTCGCCGGTCGTGGGAAGAGGACAATAAGAGCGTTGATTTTGAGTTCATTGTTCAGCGTTACAATACGGTTCATGACAGCCTTGTAAATGTCACAGAATCAGATATAAGACGGTACTACCGGCAAAACAGAAGTAGTTTCAGGCAGACCGCATCGAGAGACCTGGAGTATGTTGCGTTTGACATTGTACCTTCGGAAGAGGACGACCTGCTGGCAAGGGAATGGATCGAAAATATGAAGGATGAGTTTACCGAGGTCCAGGAAGTCAGGCAGTTCATAAATCTCAACTCCGACATACCCTACGATCAGCGTAATTACAGGTATGAAGAACTCCCCGAAACCATAGCTGACTTTTTATGGAACGCCGAACCGGGAGAGATTTACGGACCATATTATGAGGATGGTGTATACATGTTGTCACGGCTGCTTGAGATCAATTTCCTGCCCGATTCGGTCAGGGCCAGGCACATACTGATACAACCCGGAGAGCAGCTTGATTTTGAACAGGCCCGGAACAGGGCCGACAGTCTTTTGGAGGCGGCCCGGGGCGGGGAGGATTTTGAGATAATGGCCCTGCAGTATTCCGATGACCCCGGCAGCCGGTTTGAGGGTGGCAACCTCGGCTGGTTCACTGATGGAATGATGATTCCTGAATTCAATAACGCCGTGTTCTCAGCAACCAGGGGCGAGTACTTTATGGTAGAGACCCAGCACGGTTTCCATATAGTGCAGGTTACCGACAGGGCAAGGGAAACCAAAAAGGTCAGGTATGCCACACTTGCCCGGGAGGTTACGCCCAGCTCGGCAACTTTCCAGAGAATATTTACAAGGGCAAGCCGCTTCGCCGGTCAGTACAACACCTATGATAAATTTGTTGAAGGAGCCCAGGAGGAGGGTATGGCGCTAAGGATGGCCAATAATGTGCAGATTGGCGACAGGAGTATTCCCGGACTCGAACCGGCACGTGAACTTGTCAGATGGGCTTTTGAGGCGAGAGAAAACTCGATATCGCCCATTAAGGAGATCGACGACAGATTTGTTATTGCAGCTCTTACAAAGGTCCGGCAGGAAGGATACCAGCCCCTTGAGGAGGTTGCCGGCGAGATTGAATCGATACTTGTCAGGGAAAGAAAAGGAGAGATCATCGCTTCGCGTCTTAGGGAAAAGATATCTGAAGATACTCACCTTGAAGAGCTGGCAGCAGGACTAAATACTCAGGTTGAAGAGGCACGGAATATCCTTTTTTCATCTTTTTCAGTACCGGGAGCAGGGATTGAGCCACGGTTGATTGCAACAGCACTGAATTCCGAGCCCAACACCATCTCAGGTCCGGTCCAGGGAGAAAACGGGGTATACGTTCTCAGGGTGACCGCTGTAAATATTCCCGAAGACAAGGATATTGAGGCGGTAAGACGGAACCTTGCAAACAGTAAAAGAGCCAGGGTCAATTTTGATGCTTTTGAGGCACTAAGGGAGCAGGCCAACGTAAAGGATAACAGGCATCAGTTCTTTTAATATTACTGATTGACCATTAATACCTGCGGTTAAAACAAGTTTTAACCGCTTTTTTTTTACTTTAGCAGCACCTAACCATTATCACCACAGGACCATGTCAGAATTTGCCAATACCGGAATTCTTATCGATATCGCTTTGCAGGAGGACCTTGGCGACAACGGCGATATCACCTCAGGTGCTATATTCGTCGACGAAACAGATGAGTTTGTACTGGTGTCAAAAGATAAAGGGATACTGTGCGGACTGGACCTTTTTGCACAGGTGATTAACAGGGTGGATAAGAATATTACGATTGCCCGCTATTTCAGCGACGGTGACCCCATTGGCCCCGGAAACGTCGTTGCAGGATTGCAGGGCAGCGTACGCTCAATTCTCAAGGCCGAGCGTACAGCCATAAACTTTGTATCCCTGCTATCGGCAACAGCAACCAGCACATCTGAATTTGTGAGAGAGACAGGAGGCAGGGCGGTTATACTTGATACACGGAAGACGATACCCGGGTTCAGGGAGCTGCAGAAATACGCAGTTCGCTGCGGCGGGGGCAGCAACCACCGTATGGGCCTTTACGATATGGTAATGATAAAGGACAACCACATTGACGCCGCCGGAGGAATAAGAGATGCGGTCAGCAAGGCCAGGGAAAAATGGGGAAGCAGGTTCATGATTGAGGTCGAGACCAGGAATCTTGAAGAGGTGAGAGAGGCAATTGAATGCGGTGTTGACAGGATAATGTTTGATAACATGACCAATGCAATGATGAAGGAAGCGGTGAAGCTAACCGGCGGCAGATGTGAAACAGAAGCTTCGGGGAATATGACTCCCGGCAAGGTTCCTGCGGCAGCTTCAACGGGTGTTACCTTCATCTCGGCCGGAACCATCACTTCATCGGTAAAAGCCTTCGATTTCAGCTTAAAGAAGAAACCATGAGACACCATTATGATGCCGTTGTGGTAGGATCGGGTATGGCAGGACTTACCTGTGCTATATATCTCAGGAAAGCAGGTTTGAATGTGCTTGTCATGACAAAGGAGGAGAGGCTCAGCGAAACCAACACGTACTATGCACAAGGGGGAATAATTGCATCATGCGATGATGATTCAGCCGCACTGTTAAGGAGCGACCTCCTGAGGGCAGGAGCCGGCTACAACAACCTTGAGGCTGTCGACTTCTTCGTCAGGAACGGCCCGCCCCTGGTTTTTGAGTTCCTGATCGGTGAGGTGGGAATTCAGTTCAGCAGATCGGAAGAGGGAAAGATCGATTATACCGAAGAAGCAGCCCACAGTAAAAGACGAATTGTCCATTATGAAGATCATACCGGCGATAAGATAGAGGACTCACTTATAACTCATGCAGGCAAAACCGGCGTAAAATTCCTTAAAGGCTATACAGCCATAGACCTGATATCCAACAACCATCACTCACGGGATCCGCAGGAGCTTTACCGCGAAGGAGAAGTCATGGGGGTCTATGCGTTGAATAACAAAACCGGTCAGACCGAAACATTTTTTGCCGAAAATGTTATCCTCGCTACCGGTGGTACCGGCAACCTTTATTACCATACGACAAATCCGGTCGCTGCAACCGGCGACGGCACAAGCATGGCATACCGGGCAGGAGCCGATATCATAAATGCAGAGTTTGTGCAGTTTCACCCAACATGCCTGTTTCACAAGGATATAAA
Source organism: Marinilabiliales bacterium (assembly GCA_007695015.1). NCBI lineage: Bacteria > Pseudomonadati > Bacteroidota > Bacteroidia > Marinilabiliales > Marinilabiliales bacterium. The sequence continues at coordinate 113,241 of REEN01000044.1, read as the reverse complement.
AAGGTTTCTGATATCGGAGTCCCTCAGGGGTGAAGGCGGCAGGCTAAAGGATCATTCAGGCAAAGAGTTCATGAAGTCTTATTCGGATATGGGAGACCTCGCACCACGTGATGTGGTTTCGAGAGCCGTTTATGACATGATATGCAAAACCGGGAAGGAGTATATGCTCCTTGATATCGCCGGCTATTACAACGGAAGCATCCCTCTCGAAAAACGGTTCTCAAAGATCTATTCGACATGCCTGAAAGGAGGCATAGACATAACAAAGGAGCCCATCCCGATAACACCCGCGGCACACTACTTCTGCGGCGGGATTAAGACCAATAATGCCGGAAAGACATCACTCAGGAACCTCTGGGCAGTGGGTGAAGTTACCTGTACGGGACTGCATGGAGCCAACAGGCTTGCCTCTGCATCGCTGCTTGAGGGACTTCTGTGGGGAAAATCCACTGCAGAGGCTATTTCGGCAGGACGCGGTAAAATAGACAAAAAAAGATTTGACAATATACCCGACTGGGAGAATCCACCCAATGCAGAGGAGTTCGATCCCCTTCTCATAGACCAGGATATGAGAGCCATCCAGCTTACCATGTGGAATTATGCCGGGATCATAAGGACTGTACGGGGACTCTCACGGGCCGAGGCCGACCTTGAATATTATGCCCATCGCATAATGAAGTTCTATAAAAGTGCGAAGATAAACAGGCAGATAATTGAGTTGCGCAATGCCGTTGTCAGCTCCCAGCTGATAGTGTCGGCAGCATTGCGCAATACCCGTTCGGTGGGCTGTCATTATATAAAGAGGTAGATCTGCAACATCTTGCCCCACAGCCGGCATTATCCCGAGGATATTGCTTTCAGCAATCGCCGGGTAATGATCTTAGCAATTACAGGGTAATAACCTCATCAACTGCATGTTTACGCCCTCAGTTATTACCCGGCCTGCCGTTAATCAACGTTGTCATGCAGGTAGCCGTTGTCGGCACGGAATTTCGGTCCGTTTTCCCCATCCTCGGAAAGTGTATACCGGCTTACAGGATTGCCGGAAGAACGCTTCGAAAAGTTCAGACTGATCTTTTTCCTTTCAAATGCCGGCTGCCGCTCAAGCTCTTCTATCTCCTCCTTTTCATTTACATTCAAATAGTTTTTCTCCTTAAGCCGGCTGCCAGCCTCTTTTAGCCTTGAAGCCCTGTCTCCGGTCCTCATCCCTGAAAGACCTGACAGATCATCTGCCGCATGACCTTCATCATCGGCCGCCCCCGGATCCTTAACGGAGCCTTTTATATCGAACTCAATGGTCCTCTGCAATTTATCAAACTCAAATGAATTGGGAGATTTCCTGCTCTTTTCCTTAACAGTGAAACCGCCTACTACAGCACCTTTGTCGGGCGATGGAAAGTCGGCCAGTTTGAGCTTTTCCACCCCCCTGTCCCTCGAATAAAGCTCGGGTATCGAATTGGTTTCAAAACCGGTGGCTATTATGGTGACCGATATCTTTTGCCCAAGTGATGCCTCAGAGCAGGTGCCCCAGATAATATTGGTGCTTGCCTCGGTCTCGGCAGTAACGAAATCGGTGATCTCGCCTACTTCATCCATACTTACTTCATCAGTTCCCGATGTAATATTAAGCAATATGTTGCTTGCACCACGTATATCATTGTTATTGAGAAGAGGCGAGGATATGGCTGCCTGGATCGCCTTGATGGCGCGCCCTTCTCCCTCGGCTGTTCCAGAGCCGAGTATAGCGACACCGCTGTTTAACATTACCGTCTGAACATCCGCAAAATCGACGTTCACATGCCCATGAACGGTTATTATTTCGGCAATTCCCTTGGCAGCACCTGTCAGCACATCGTCGGCACGTGAAAAAGCTTCACTGATCTTCAGATCCCCGTATATCTCACGAAGTTTCTCATTGTTTATGACAAGAAGAGAATCTACATGTGACCTGAGTTCGTTTATACCGTCTATTGCCTGGTTTATCCTTACTTTGCCCTCGAACCTGAACGGGATGGTAACAATCGCAACTGTAAGAAGACCCATCTCTTTGGCTGCCCTTGCAATCACAGGCGCTGCTCCGGTACCTGTTCCACCTCCCATACCTGCAGTGATGAAGACCATTTTTGTGTTTCCTGAAAGGGCTTCAATCACATCATCCAGGTTCTCGATGGCTGCCTGTTTACCTATCTCAGGTTTGTTGCCTGCTCCACGGCCCTCTGTAAGTGATTCGCCAAGCTGTATCCTGATTGGAACCTCACTGTTCTGCAAAGCCTGGGAATCGGTGTTACATACAACAAAATTAACATCCTTGATCCCCATCCTGAACATATGGTTAACAGCGTTACTGCCACCACCACCTACCCCGACCACCTTTATAATGGAAGAGTGCTCGACCGGCAGGTCAAAATTGATTATTTCCGACATATCTATAATATTTAGTAGTTATCACATCTTTATATCGTCTTCCTCAAATATCTTTGTAATAGTCGATTTGAGCTGATCAATAAGGTTATGCTTGATCCTGGCCTGCTTCTTTTCCGAAACCCGGCCCGCCTCAGGTATTTCGGCCGCTTCTTCGGTGCCGTAAACCACCTCTTCGCCTTCAATTCCAATATGCTCATAAGCCTTAAGGATCAGGCCAACTGCCGTAGAGTACATCGGGTGATTTATCTCGTCATCAGGATCGCCTGCAAGATGTTCATTAGGAGATCCGATCCTGACATCAAGTCCGGTCCGGAACTTGACAAGCTGTGATAAATGAGTAAGCAGCGCCCCTCCGCCTGTCAGCACAATACCGGCACTGAGCTGGTCGAAAAATCCGGAATTCTCGATTTCAAACGAGGCAGCGTCAATTATCTCCTCCATCCTGCTCTGAATTATATAGGCAAGATTCTTGAAGGATATCTCTTTCGGTTCGCGGCCGCTGATACCTGGTATGGTTACCAGCTTGTCATCGGGGGCTATATCACCAAGTGCCGATCCGAACTGGATCTTCAGCAGTTCTGCCTGCCGCATCAGTATGGAGCAACCCTGCTTAATATCTTCGGTAACCACGTTGCCTCCGAAAGGGATCACTGCCGTGTGCCTGATTATCCCGTCATAGTAAACTGCCAGGTCAGTTGTCCCCCCGCCTATATCAATGAGGGCAACACCCGCCTCCTTTTCATCTTCCGTAAGCACAGCCTCGGCCGAAGCGAGCGGTTCGAGGATCAGCTCCCTGACCTTAAGGCCCACCCGGCTGACACATTTTTCAATGTTCCGGGCAGATGAAAGCTGGCCTATAACAATATTGAAATTCGCCTCAAGGCGTTTACCGGTCATGCCCACAGGGTTCTTTATGTCATGCTCATTATCGACAATAAAGCTCTGCGGCAGCACATGGATTATCTCCTCACCCACATCGATGGGAATCTTAAACATGTCATCAACAAGGGCATGGATGTCCTCCCGGGTTATCTCCTGATCATATGAATCTCTGTTGATATAACCGCGGTTCCTGATACTTTTGACATGCTGTCCAGCTATACCTACAAATACCTCCGAAACAGCGATGCCTGTCTGCTGCTTCACCTCGTCGACGGTTTTTTTGATGGCATTAACCGTGTCTTCAATATTCAGAACCGTTCCCCGCTTGACACCACGGGACTCAGCCTTGCTGAAGCCCAGTATGTCAAGTTTGTTCTTATCGTTTATCCTGCCAATAATCGAAACAATTTTCGTTGTCCCGATATCAATGGCCGCTATTACATTTTTCTCTTTGCCCATAATTATTATCTTTTAGTGCAAACTACCTGGTTTTCATATTTTAGGTTTATTATTTCATATTTGTTCCAGCCCTCATTGTTCAGCCCGTAAAAGTACAGAGCCTCGAGTTTTCTGAACTTCTTTTCATACCCGGAGGCATCTCCAAGAATGATAACATGGGCCCCAACCCTGGGTATCAGCTCGTACTCGTAATTGTTGTTAACATATATCTGCGATATCTGTGCACTCCATAGCCCTGAACCGGCTATGAACATTGCCAGCTCGTAGAGGTCATTTATTACCCGGTCCCTTTTTGAATCATTTTCCCCGCTATCGAAAACCGTTCTGGTGCTCCCTGCTATGAACGGCTCAGATATATTACCGTTGGCAACAAGTGTCCGGCTGGTGAATTTCTCTGACAGCGGCAGGATAAAACCCTCTTCATCTATATAATAGCTTTCTCCGTGACGGTTTATCACCCTTAGTACCGGTCGTCGCTGGGCAATATCGGCATTAAGGGCTCCGTTAACTGTTTTATAAATTTTCGCTTTTTTGATAAAAGGCTCTGTTCTGAGCATCTCCTCAAGTTTACGGGTATTGATCCTGTTAATTGGATATCCCAGCAGGTCTGCATCACTGCTCAGCAGCATATCCATTACATCTGCCTGTGATACAAACCTGTTATTCAGACTGTCAATTATGGTAATATTGATCATCTCGCAAATTTTATCCTCCAGTCTTCCGGACACAAATCCCGAAACAACTGCCATATAGGCAGCTATAACAATCCAGTAGGTTATTATCCATATCTTCCTCATCTCAGCCTGGTTTTTGACAGTAACACCTTTTCAACAGGCTCCACCATTGCATCTATGTTACCTGCACCCATTGTTATGACAACATCAGTTGCCATACCGCCCAAAACCTTCGGCAGCTCCTCTCTTTGGCACATCATCCGGCTTTTAAGTTTTACCTTTTCAAATATCAGTTCAGATGTTACTCCTTTCAAAGGTTTTTCGCGGGCAGGGTAAATATCAAGCAATATCAGGTCGTCCAGTTCATTCAGGCTTCCGGCAAACCCGTCTGCAAAATCCCGGGTTCGCGAATAAAGGTGAGGCTGGAAAATTCCTGTTATTCTTCTCCCGCCAAATATCTCCCTTACCGCCGAAATACATGCCGACAGTTCAGCCGGATGATGGGCATAGTCATCGATCAGAACACATCCGGGTTTGTTTATTCTTATATCAAACCTTCTGTAAATGCCGCTGAAGCTAATGAGTCCTTTCCTGACAGCAGTTTCATCCAAGCCACAGAGCATGGCAACGGCGGCTGCTGCAACAGCATTCTCCACATTGAAGCGGCCGGGAATGCCAAGCTCCATATCGCGGTAAATGACATTGGGGGTTACCAGGTCAAATACAGCTAATCCGTTCTTGCTTATCTTCAAATTTTGGGCATAATAATCGGCAGGATTTCCGGCCGAATAGGATAAATGCCTGATATTCCCGCTATTTTCAACACCTGGATCAACACCTTCCTTGTACAACAAGATTCCACCCTGCCTGACCTGACCGGCAAAAGCGGAAAATGCACAGGCCATCTCATCATAACTGCCATAAATATCAAGGTGATCAGGATCCATAGAGGTGATCACCGCAACCGTTGGGAAAAGCTGCAGGAATGACCTGTCATATTCATCAGCCTCAACAACAAACAGGTCACTCTTCCCGGAAACCAGGAGGTTGCTGTTGAAATTCTTTGCTATACCACCAATAAAAGCATTGCATCCGTCCGGCAGCTCCCTTAGCAGATGAGCTGCCAGCGAAGAAACAGAGGTCTTGCCATGTGTCCCGGCAACTGCTATTCCCCTGCCCCTGTTTACAAGTTCACCCAACAGCCTTGACCTTTTGACCATGCTGTAGCCATTGTCCCTGAACCACCGGAGTATATTATTTGTTTCGGGAACGGCAGGCGTATAAACTACAACCATATCTTCCGCCGGACCCCTATCTGTAAAATCCCGGGGAATTTCGCCCGGATCGTCACTGTATGTAATCTCAATCCCCTCTTGTTCAAGTTTACGGGTCAAAGCTGTTTCAGTCAGATCATATCCGGCCACCCTTCCACCAAGGTAATTGAAATACCTCGCCAGGGCAGACATACCGATGCCGCCTGCACCAACAAAATATACCATATTTAATTTACCTGTATCCAGCATCCTGTTCCTTAACAAGTTTGAGTACCTCTTCAGCTATGTTCCGGGCAGCATCAGGCCGGGCCAGCGCCGATATGTTTATACTGAGCCTTTTAAGCCTTTTATTGTCGTTTAAAAGACCTACGGCCTCAGGTACAAGTTGTTTGACAGCATCTCTGTCGGGTATCACAATCGCTGCATCCTTTTCAGCAAGGGTCATGGCATTTTTGGTCTGATGATCCTCGGCAACATTTGGAGAAGGCACAAGTACAGCCGGTTTCCCTGCCACACACAGTTCGCTTAGTGTAACGGCACCGGCCCTGGCAATAACAGCGTCAGCCAATGCATAGGCGAGATCCATCTCCCTTATGAACTCAAAAACAAAGAATTTCCCGAGACCGTTTTTTTCTACAAGATTAACTGCATCGGCATAACCCGTCTTGCCGGTCTGCCAGATCAGCTCAATATCATTATCCCTTATCAAACCGAAGTTTTCAATTATACTGCGGTTTATGCTGCCTGCCCCGAGACTTCCGCCGGTAACCAGCAAAACTTTTCCTTTGCCGCAGACACCCAAACGGGCGGCAGCCTCAATGCGCCTGGCTGACGAACCCTGTAATCCCCGGCGGACAGGATTGCCTGTCAGCACTATCTTGTCAGCCTGAAAATACCTTTCCATGCCCTCCCACGCAACACAGATACTATTTGCATGTTTGCCAAGCATCCTGTTGGTAACCCCTGCAAAGGAGTTCTGTTCCTGTATCAGCAAGGGGATCCCTTTCGATGCCGCTGCACGGGCAACCGGACCACTGGCATAACCGCCTACACCGACAACAACATCAGGCCTGAACCGGTTGAGTATTTTGTGGGACCTGACCATACTTGCAAGAAGATTAAAGAAGAATAAGATGTTCTTCACTGTCACCCTTCTCTGGAAGCCTGTAACGGGCAGTCCGACAATAGAATATCCTGCGGCAGGGACCCTTTCCATCTCCATTTTATGCCTTGCCCCGACAAACAGTATATCTGCACTCCCGTCGATCTCCTTAAGCGCATCAGCTATGGCAATTGCAGGGAAAACGTGCCCCCCCGTACCTCCGCCACTTAGCAATATTTTAAGCCTCCTTCCCGTCATCTTCATCTGTTTCTGCTTCGTTATTTTCGTTTTTGGTAACCCCGTGGCTGACACTAATTATTATACCAAGCGCTATACTGGTAAACACGAGGGATGACCCCCCCATACTTACAAGCGGCAACGGCTGTCCGGTAACCGGAAGCAGGTTGACCACCACCGCCATATTTATCATTGCCTGGATCACTATGCTCAAAGCCAGGCCAATCGCAAGAAATGCCGGAAACGTTCGCTGACTCCTTTTTACGATCAGTCCGGCCCGGTAAAGCAGCCACAGGTAAAAGAACATAACTATAATACCACCAATCAGTCCGTATTCCTCTATTATTATTGCATAAATGAAGTCCGAATAAGGATGCGGCAGGAAGTTACGCTGTGAGCTGTTGCCCGGGCCCTTTCCCAGCATCCCGCCAGTGGCAATTGCTATCTTTGATTGCTCAACCTGGTAGTTGTTGTCGCCCGACTTTGTAACGAAACTGTCGATCCGGTTACGCCATGTACCCAGCCTTCCCTCCGACTGGCTGTACATTGCAATTGCGACAAACAGCGATAAAAAAACGATACCTGCTCCGATCAACCCGAAAAGATACCTTGTCCTCACCCTGCCTATGAACATAAGAATAATGCAGGTAGCAAAGAGAATAAATGCAGTTGACAGATTGGCAGGCATAATCAGCGCACAAATAATAAGCACCGGAAGAAGCAGATGGATAAATGAATTACGGTATTCTTTTATCTCATGCTGTGTGCGTGAAAGAACCCTCGCCAGATACATGATCAGCGCCAGTTTTGCGAAATCACTCGTTTGTATTGTAAATCCAAGCCCCGGCAGGGTTAGCCAACGTGATGCCTGATTAATTGTGGTTCCCATCACCAGGGTCAGCACCAGCAACAGGACCGATGCATAAAGAAATAGCTGCGACAACCGTGAATAAAACTTGTACGGGACCATGTGCGTGATAAATATCATGGCAAGCCCTACCAGCATAATAGTGAAATGCTTCAGGATATAATAGGCGGTATTGCCACCCTGGGCACGGTATGCCAGGGTGCCCGTCGAGCTGTATACCGCAAGCAGCGAGACAATCGACAAAAAGATGATAAGCGCCCATATCACCTTGTCTCCCTTAAGATATCTGAATATTCCGGTCATAATCAGTTCAGAGGTTCTTTACACAACTTTTAAACTGGCGACCCCGGTCCTCGAAATTATCAAACAGGTCGAAACTGGCACATGCCGGTGAAAGCAACACTGTATCGCCATTTTTGGCCAGGTAGTAGGCCGAACGGACTGCTTCTTCCATGGATGCAGCCTCCACCACTGTCGGGACAACATCCCTGAACGTGTCCAGCAGCCTGGTGTTATCCCTCCCAAGGCATATCAGGGCGCGAACCTTATCTCCCGCAAGACCTGTCAGCTGCGAATAATCATTCCCCTTGTCAATCCCGCCGGCGATCCACACAACCTTTCTGGTCATACTCTCCAGTGCATACCAGGTTGAATTTACATTGGTAGCCTTGGAATCGTTTACAAAGTCGATCCCGTGGACTTTCAATACCGGTTCAAGCCTGTGCTCGATACCCTGAAAATCCGACAAACTGTCCCGTATCACCTCCTTCCTGATACGCAGCAACTGACCAGCTATTCCTGCAGCCATAGAGTTGTAGATATTATGCCTGCCTTTTAAAGATAATTCTTCCAGTGTCATCTCAATAGTATTGTTAGGTGTTGAAATGATCAACCTGCCGTTCTCAATGAAAGCGGACTGACCTTCCTTTTTATCGATTGAAAATGAATACTTTTTTGCAACAATGTTACGCCTGGTGATTTCTCCGGCAGTTACGGCATCATCACTGCACCAGACAAATGCATCCTCTCTGTCCTGGTTTTCGGTTATCATGAACTTGGCGCCGGCATATCTCCCGAGATCATTATCATACCGGTCCATATGGTCGGGGGTTATATTGAGGATCACTGCTATGTCGGGTCTGAAGCAGGTAATTCCCTCGAGCTGGAAGCTGCTGAGTTCAATAACCCAGACTTCATGATCTTGCTCTGCTACCATCCGCGCAAAACTTTTGCCAATATTTCCGGCAAGCCCTGCCTTCATGCCACCCTTATGAAGCATATGGTACAGCAGCGACGCGGTTGTTGTCTTGCCGTTACTGCCGGTTATCCCTACCTTGACTGCCTCTGTATACCTTGAAGCAAACTCTATCTCTGAAATTACCGGTATCCCCCTCTTTCTGGCACTGATAACAAAAGGGGAAGATAAAGGGATGCCCGGACTTATGATAAGCTCACCGGCGCCTGCAATAATTTCCTCACTATGCCTGCCTTCTTCCCACTCAACACCAAGATCCTCAAGTTCTTTCCTGTAGGGCGGCTTAATTGTTCCTGAATCAGAAACAAAAACATCAAAGCCTTTCCTGCAGGCCAGCACAGCAGCTCCTGTTCCGCTCTCTCCTCCACCAAGTATGACAATCCTTCTACTCATCAGTCAATATTTACCCTACCTTATCTTAAGTGTTACAACCGATATAACCGCCAGCAATATCCCGACAATAAGAAACCTCATGACTATCTTAGGTTCGGGATATCCTTTCAGCTGATAATGATGATGAAGCGGCGCCATCCTGAACACCCGCCTGCCTTCACCATATTTCCCTTTGGTGTATTTGAACCAGCTTACCTGAATAATTACTGAAAGGCTCTCCACAAAGAATATCCCGCAAAGGACAGGAATAAGAAGCTCCTTGCGTATCAGTATCGCAAAAACGGCAATGATACCCCCTATCGACAGGCTGCCGGTATCTCCCATAAAGACCTGCGCCGGAAAAGAATTATACCACAAAAAGCCAACGGTGGCCCCCACAAACGCAGCCATATATATGACCATTTCCCCGGTAAAAGGGATGTACATAATATTCAGGTAATCTGAATAGATTATGTTGCCCGAAAGGTAGGCGAGAATGCCCAGCGTAGTCCCGATTATTGCAGAAAGCCCCGTTGCCAGTCCGTCCAGTCCGTCAGTCACATTGGCCCCATTAGACACCGCAGTTACTATCAGTATTATACAAGGGATAAAAATCAGCCAGCTCCATTTTGCAGCCCTATCACCAAGGAACCATAGCAGGTATGCATAATCAAATTCATTTTGTTTCAGGAAGGGAATGGTGGTCTTGGTATTCTTAACATCGGTGGTAACAAATCCGTGCGGCCTTGGAGGCATTCCAGTTTCCTCCACGGCTTCGACCCTTGGCTCCAGATCCGGCTTAAGCACCTTCTCCCTTACAATTATGTCTTCGTTAATAAGCATTGTCACACCTATTATCAAACCAAGCACCACCTGCCCAAGTATCTTTACCCTTCCGCTCAGTCCGGCCTTGTCCTTTTTGAAAACCTTGATATAATCATCGGCAAAGCCAACCATACCAAGCCATACGGTGGTAAAAAGCATCAGTATGATATATATGTTCTGCAGGTTCCCGAAAAGAAGAGTGGGTACTATGATTGACAGCAGGATTATCAGTCCGCCCATCGTCGGGGTGCCCTTTTTCTCCAGCTGCCCATCAATGCCCAGGTCGCGCACTGTTTCACCTATCTGCTTCTTACGCAAAACTTCTATTATCTTTCTGCCGAAAAGCAGTGATATGACCAGTGAGAGGATACTCGCCATCGATGCCCGGAATGAGATATAATAGAACACACCCGCACCGGGAAAATCTATATCCTGCAACCAGTCAAAAAGATAGTATAGCATTATCCCGTTGTTTTATTAAGGTTAAACGCCGACCTGACAACTTCCCTGTCGTCAAAATGGTGTCTCACTCCTGCGATCTCCTGGTATGTTTCATGGCCCTTGCCGGCAACAAGTACAAAATCACCCTTTCCGGCAATTGAGCAGGCTGCCCTTATAGCCTCTTTCCTGTTGCTGATACACAGAACCCTGTTTCTATCCCCTTCCTTAATGCCTGTAAGCATCTCATTTATTATTGCATCCGGATCTTCAGTACGAGGATTATCTGATGTGAGAATGACCTTGCTACTGTTTGCGGCTGCAATAGCTGCCATTACCGGCCTCTTCCCCCTGTCCCTGTCCCCGCCGGCCCCGGTCACAGTTATGAGCCGGGACCTGCCTGCAAGCATCTGCTTTATGGCCCTGACTACATTCTCAAGCGCATCGGGTGTATGGGCATAATCGACAATTACCGTTATGCCATCAGCCGATCTTATGGTCTCAAACCTGCCCTCAACCGGGGTAAGCGTGCTGATAACCCTCAGTACCTCGCCGGCATCGGCTCCCAGAAGGACGCCACAGGCAAATACGGCCAGTATATTGGATGCATTGAATTCTCCAATAAAACTGACCCATACCTGGCTGCCATTAATATCAAGCAGCATCCCGGCCTGATCCTTCTCAACTATACTGCCCCTGAAATCAGCCATTGATTTCATTCCAAAGCTTTTTACCCTGGCCACGGTATTTTGTACCATGAACCCCGAGTTCCGGTCATCTTTGTTAACCAGTGCAAAAGCACCACTCTGAAGTCTGTCGAAGAACTGCTTTTTCGCCTTCAGATACTCATTATATGATCCGTGGTAATCAAGGTGATCATGGCTGATATTGGTGAAAATACCGCCTGCAAAATGAAGTCCCCTTATCCGCTGCTGCACAATGGCGTGGCTGCTGACCTCCATAAAACAGTATTCACATCCGGCCTTTTCCATATCGCTTAAAAGACGGTTAATCGTTACCGGGTCGGGAGTCGTATGGGTAGCGTGGATTTTTTCCTCACCAACAATATATCCGACAGTAGATATCAGCCCGGCCCTGCTCCCCATTGCAGTGAACAGCCTGAACAGGAGGGTGGCGGTAGTTGTTTTCCCGTTCGTTCCTGTAACTCCTGTCAGTTTTATCCTGCGCGAAGGATGATCAAACAGGGCTGAGGCCATAATACCCAGAGCAGATGCACTGTCGGCTACCTGCACATAACAGACTTCTTTCCTGAGTTCAGCAGGCATCGTCTCACAAATAACAGCAGCAGCGCCCTTTGACACGGCACTTTCAATAAATGAATGCCCGTCATGGCCGGTACCCCTTATAGCAAAAAATATGCTGCCCACTGACACCCTGCGGGAATCAAACTCCAGGCTGCCGGCAGCCAGTCCGCTATCTCCCTTTACACAGATAACATCAACGTCTTCAAGCAGAAATTCAAGCTTTTTCACTATCAGGTACCGTATATTAGTTTATACTCATTTCCAGCACTATCCTCCGGCCGGGTGTTGCAAGCAAACCCGGCAAAAGCGACTGTGAATTGACCTTGCCCCGCCCCCGGGCCTCCACTACCAGTCCCCTGTTCTCAAGCAGGTAGAGGGCATCACTCAGTGTCATATCCACCACGTTCGGAACAAATTCATCAACAATGGTCCTGCCCCTTAATTCAACAAAGGAATCCCTCCTGGTTGTAGTAACCCATTCGGCAGGCTCTCCGTTTTTCAGGGCAGGTATCCCGAAATATGTAAATACAGTCTCAAGATCATTTAAATTGCCTGATTTCGAAAACGGGGGATCGTAATCGACCGAGCTTCTGGCAATCAATGGCTCATGCATGTCAAGGCTGGTAGAATAAACCTTATCGGCGATCTCCCTGAAAACCGGGCCGGCTACCAGGTTTCCGTAATACACATTGTTGGAAGGCGAGTTTACTACCACGATGCATGAGTACCTGGGGTTGTCGGCGGGAAAATATCCTACAAACGAGGCCTGGTGACTCACCCTGGAATCCATTACATATCCGTATTTCTCATTTGCGATCTGTGCCGTACCTGTTTTACCCGCAATCCTGTAGTTAGCATTCCTGAGGTTCATAGCGGTACCCGATTCAACAACTCCTTCAAGCATTTTTCTGGCACTTCGTATCGCCCTGGGTGAACTTATTGACGGATTGATTACCCTTGTGGGAAAAACCTCAACTGTATTCCCATGATACCTGAGTTCACTCACAAATTTTGGCCTGACCATCCTGCCGTCATTGGCTATTGCATTGTAAAAGGTCAGAATCTGCAAGGGTGTCATCCTGATCTCGTAACCTATTGACATCATTGGTAATGATATACCCGACCATAACCTGTCACCCGGATGCTTGATCTCAGGCCTGCCCTCACCCCGTATCTCCACACCCGTTTTCTGGTTAAGGTTCATCCGGTAGAGCTTGTTAATGAATTCCTGTTCCCTGCCTCTGTAAAAACGGTCTATGAGCTTAGCCACGCCAACGTTTGATGAGAGCTCAAATACCTCCTGCACGGTTATTCTGCCATGGCCACCCCGCCTTGAATCGGCAATTCTCTGATCATAAAAATAAATCTCTCCCGATCTGGTATCTATACTGTCTTCAAGCTTTATATACCCGTCTTCAAGCGCCACAAGCAGAGACATGAGTTTAAATGTGGATCCCGGTTCCGTACTCTCACCAAGCGCATAGTTATAAGTTTCCGAATAACCTCCCCGGCTGTTCCTCTCGAGATTGGCAATGGCCTTTATCTCACCTGTCTGCACCTCCATCAGGATAGCTGTACCGTGATTTGCCCTGTGTGCTGACAGTTGCCTCAGCAGTGCATTCGTAGCAACATCCTGGATATCTATGTCTATAGTCGTTACAACATCCAGACCATCGCGCGGTTCAACTTCATTCCTGTCATTAAGAGGCATCCAGGCATTGCCCGATATCCTCTGCATAAGCTTAAGACCTTCCACTCCACTGAGCTGAATATCATATGCACCTTCAATACCGACTATATTGCCCGATTCGCCTTTTGTGGTATACCCTATTGTTCTTGATGCAAGGTTCCCGTGCGGCTGAAATCGCTGATTGTCCTGGATAACGATTAATCCGCCGGTATTCTGGCCCAGCCTGAAAAGAGGAAAACGCCTGATCTCCCTGAGCTGATCAAATGATACCCTGCGCCCTATCAGGTGGAATCTTTTCCACTCCTGACGGGCCATGTTAAGTTCAGCCCTCCATGCGGCTGCACTTTTCCCTTCGAACATACCGGCCAGGGCAAGACAAAGAGAATCAATATTCTCATTGAAGATCCTGTCAGTCAGGCCGGCAGCCCTCAGATCCATCCTTACCTCATAGTAGGGCATTGAAGTTGCAAGCAGACGGCTGCCGGAAGCATAGATGTCACCCCTGTTGGGCTCAATCGTTATATCCCTTATCGTCATACGGCTTGCCCTTTCCTGCCACATACTTCCCTCCGCAAATTGTATATACATGGTTTTTCCTGCGATAACAACCGCAAACAGGATAATCCCGAAATAGACCAGAGCCACTCTCCACAATATGTCCTTCTTTACTGACATTCCTTATCTGCGTTTTCGTCCGACCACAATTTTTTTCGGAGGCTCAAGAGATGCCGACAGGTCAAGGTTCCTTTTTTCCAGGAGCTTGAGAACCTCCGACTGCCGGCTCAGATGCATAAGTTCGGCCGATACTGTTATCGCTTCTGCCCTGAGTTCCCTGAGCTCAGACTGAAGCTCACCGCTCCTCCTGACAAGTTTCTCTGCATGATAACGGTTGCCTATATAAAAAATCGCGAGCACAGCCAGGAATATAATGAAGGGTAGCTGTCTCATTACAAAGTCGCGAGTCAGCACACTCCCGTCGATAAAATCCCTTACGGAACCCGCTGCCGGTTCCTTCTTTTTCTCCGGCTTCACATCAATAAACTCCCTGTCTCTTTCATTGTCTTCCATATACTGCTTCATATTAATTGCGTTCGGCAATTCTCAGGCGCGCACTCCTTGCACGGCTGTTGGACCTGATCTCAGCATCACCTGCAACTATGACTTTTCTTGTTACAAGTCTGAAAGGCACCAGGGGATTACCGAAAAAATCCTTGTCAAGGCTGCCTTCCGGCTTTCCGGTGCGCATGAAGTTTTTCACCATCCTGTCCTCCAGTGAATGGTAGGATATCACAACCAGCCTGCCACCACTGTTTAAACTGAGAAGCACCTGTAGAAGCATCTGCCGGAGCACCTCCAGTTCATTGTTAACCTCTATCCTGAGTGCCTGGAAGATCCTTGCAAGGTATTTGCTCTCCTGGCGTTGCGGGGCAAAACCCGAGACTACCCCGATCAGGCTTTCCATATCCGAATACTTATTATCTTCGCGGTTCTGAACAATTGCCCGGGCTACCCTGTCAGCTCCCGGAACTTCTCCGTAATCCCTCAGGATCCTTTCGATCTCATCCTGGTTATATTCATTCAGGATATCAGCAGCCGTAACCCGGGCATCCCGGTTCATACGCATATCGGGCCTGTTGCCTGACCTGAATGAAAAACCCCTTTCGGGATCATCCAGATGGTGGGAGGAAACGCCAAGGTCGGCCAGTATGCCGTCAACCATGTTTATCTTGTAATACCGCAAAAAATTACTGAAAAACCTGAAGTTGCTCCTGACAAACATAAACCGGCTGTCGGTAATCTTTCGCGAAGCCTCCTCGGCATCGGCGTCCTGATCGAAGGAGATCAGCCTGCCTTTGCCCAGACGTGAGAGAATTTCCCTTGAATGTCCGCCACCGCCGAAAGTAAGATCAACATAAGTGCCTCCCTGACGGATATTGAGTCCGTCAACGCTCTCTTTCAGAAGAACAGGTTTATGGTAAACCATGGCTTATGCACTACTTTCAGATTCACCCATAATTTTTTCTGCAAGCACGGCAAAATCCTCAGCCTCACCCGCCTGTTTAGCATAAAGGTCCTTGCTCCAGATCTCTATCTTGCCGTCCTGTCCGGCAAGCACAGCTTCGCCCTCAATCTCTACCAGGTCCAGAAGCCTTCTCGGTATAAGCAACCTGTTGCTGGCATCAAGTATTACCTCAGCAGTGCCTTTGTAGAAACCCCTCAGAAATTGGCTGTGCTCCCTGTTGTAGGGATTTATTTTAGAACGAATTATCGAGTTTTGCCGGTCCCACTCATCAATTGGAAACAATACAAGACATTGCTCAAATACATCTTTTTTGACCACAAACCTGTCAGTGGCCGCAGGAGGCATTTGTTTCTTAAAGGCTGAAGGCATTATCACCCTGCCCTTTGCATCGACTCTGCAAGTATAATCGCCAATGAAAGTTGCCATACAAATTGCTTTGAATAGGTAAAAATAAACAAAAAATATCCACTTTAACCCACTTTACTCCATTTTTCGCCACTTTGTTGATAACTTTTTTATCAATTCTTGCTATTTTTACATTTATAAAGCACTATTCTCTATACTGATGACAGAAGAGCAAAAAGTACCGGAGCCGGTCAGAATTGATGTTGACGAGATCTTCAGGAACAAGAACCCGCGACTTTACAAATTACTTCCGGGTTTTATACTTGGATATATCAAACGTACAATACATCAGGATCAGATAAATGAGATCCTGGAAACCCACAAAGATAAATACGGCCTTGATTTCATAAGGGTTATCTTTGAACGCATGGGCATAGATTATGATGTAAGGGGAGAGGAGAACATCCCGCGGAGCGGAAGAAACATTTTTGTTTCCAACCACCCGCTCGGGGGACTTGACGGAATGATATTCCTCGACATAATAGGAAAACACCATAAAAAGGTCAAATTCATAGTCAATGACCTGCTTCTTAACCTGCGAAATCTTGAACCGGTATTCGTGCCTGTAAACAAACACGGACGCCAGTCAACCGAATACGCAAAAAAAATTGAAGAGCTGTACAGATCTGATTACCAGGTACTGTATTTCCCGGCAGGGATCTGCTCAAGAAAGCAGGGCAGGATTATAACCGACCTCGAATGGAAAAGGAACTTCATAAAAAAGGCCATTGATCATAAGCGCGATATTGTACCGGTCCACTTTGAAGGTAAAAATTCAAAATTCTTTTACCGTCTTGCCAACATACGCAAAAAACTGGGTATCAGGGCTAACATCGAAATGTTCTACCTTCCTGACGAAATGTTCAGTCAAACCGGCCATAAAATAACTGTTACAATTGGCAACCCGATACCATGGGAAAGATTTGATAAATCCAGGTCTCGTGCGGAGTGGGCGGGGGAAGTAAGAAAAGAGGTCTATCGGCTTGCAGAGGGTTGACCGGTATAAATTATTCGAATGTTTTGCAGCAAGCGTTCGAAAAAAGTATTATTTTAGCAGTCCGGTGCAGGCATTTTTTTTGGTTTACTAAAAAGCCGGGATAATTCTAACCTTTGTTTCTTATATGGAACCTATCATATCTCCGGTAAGTCCCGAAAAGATCGAGCAGGAGTTGACTCCTTCGAAGTTCGTGAGGGAAACAAACAATGCGGGTAACGAACTGTATATAGTCGATCATATCGATTCGCCCAACATTCTGACCGAAATTGGCAGGCTGAGGGAATTGAGCTTCAGGCGGGCCGGAGGTGGTACAGGCAAAAAAACAGACCTTGATGATTTTGACACCTCTGATGAGCCTTACAAGCAATTGATCGTGTGGGACCCAAAACACAGGGAAATACTCGGTGGATACAGGTTCTACATTCCTCCGGCTGACAAGCCGGTGAACAGCGAAAGATTTGCTACCTCCAGGCTCTTCAGGTTTTCCGACAGGTTTGTATCAAACTATCTTCCATACCTTATAGAGCTTGGCCGGTCATTTGTACAACCCGCTTACCAGTCCACTGCCAGGGCAAGAAAAGGGCTTTTTGCACTTGATAACCTGTGGGACGGGCTTGGTGCAATTATGGTTGATAATCCAAAAATGAAATATTTTTTCGGCAAGGTAACCATGTATCGCCGTTTTAACCAGGAAGCAAGAAACCTGATACTCTTTTTCCTGCAAAAATACTTCCCCGACCAGGATGAACTTGTAAGGCCCAAAGATCCCCTGGATCTCAACATGGATATTGCAGCGCTGGAAAGGTTATTGAACGGTAAGGATTATGCAGAAGATTATAAAAAACTCTCCCAGTATGTGAGAAGTCATTCCGAGGTCATTCCTCCCCTTATAAATGCATACATGAACCTCTCCCCGTCAATGAAGGTATTCGGGACAGTAATAAATGAAAACTTTGGAGGCGTTGAAGAAACCGGTATAATGATAACCATGAAAGACCTCTATGAAAAGAAGGTGAACAGGCACGTTTCCACTTACCAGAGAGTCAAATACTTCATATCCAAAAGGCACTGACAAAAAGGAAAACCCCACAACCCATAACTGTAAAGCAGCGCAGCGCCGGAACATATGCCTTCGATCCCGGAAAATATCACTGTATCCTTAGTAAGACCTCTGGTTACGCGACTCTATGTAGTTTATAAAGGAGGTGTTAACCACCTTGTTGCCACCCGGCGTAGGATAGTTGCCGGTAAAATACCAGTCACCCTTGTCATTGGGGCAGGCTTTATGAAGGTTTTCAATTGTCTGGTATACGATCTCAACATCAGCCCTGACATCCTCTGGTTTAAGAAGTTCTGTTATCTTTGAAGATATCTCAGCAGGTGAGAACGGTTTGTATATCTCCTTTACATAATTGACCACCTGCTCCCGGGGAAGATGCTGCTGCTCTTTAGACAAACGGTAGACCTCGTCGATAATACCCTGCCTGCCGGTTTCCTTAAGCATCGAAATTGCAGCATGAAATGCAACAAAATCGGTAAGTTTCGTCATGTCAATGCCGTAACAGTCAGGATATCTTATTTGTGGAGATGAGGATACAATCACTATCTTTCGTGGCCCGAGCCTGTCAAGAATTCTTAAAATACTCTTCCTCAGCGTAGTTCCCCTTACAATGGAATCGTCAATAATAACAAGATTGTCAACACCTTCATTAATTGTCCCGTAGGTTATGTCATAAACATGGCCTGCAAGATCATCCCTTGCTTTTTCCTGGGAAATGAAAGTTCTCAGCTTCACATCCTTTATGGCTATCTTTTCAACCCTGGGCCTGGCAGCTATCAACCCGGTAATCTCTTCCCTGGTAAGCTTGTTCCCCTCACGGGCGATTATCCTGGTCTTCTCCTCCAGCATGTGATTCTCAATCCCTTTTATCATGCCATAGAAGGCCGATTCTGCCGTATTGGGTATATACGAAAACACCGTATTCTCAAGGTCGTTATCTACAGCAGCAAGTATCTGTGGTGTAAGCAACTCCCCCAGTCTCTTCCTTTCCCTGTATATATCGGCATCACTGCCGCGTGAAAAATAGATCCTTTCAAAAGAACAGGCCATTCGCTCCTGCGGCACCCTGATCATCCTGTCAATTATCCTTCCGTCCTTCTTCACCAGCAATGCATGACCGGGACTCAACTCTGTCACCTTCTCCAGCGGGACATTCATCACTGTCTGTATGACAGGCCTTTCAGAAGCGGCAATAACTACTTCATCATCATAATAATAAAAAGCCGGCCTTATACCCCAGGGATCACGTGCAACAAATGTATCCCCGTGGCCGATTATTCCTGCAACCGTGTAGCCGCCGTCCCAGTCCTTGCTTGATTCCTCAAGCACATTGTGCACATCCAGGTTGGTCTCGATAAGCCCGCTGATCTCTCGGTTGGTATACCCCTCATCCTTATATTTCCGGAATAGAAGCTGGTTCTCCTCGTCAAGAAAGTGGCCCACCTTTTCAAGTATTGTAACAGTGTCTGAATAAGCCTTGGGATGCTGCCCGAGATCGATAAGTTTTCTGAATAACTCGTCAGTATTTGTCAGGTTAAAGTTACCGGCAAGGACCAGGTTCCTGGACTTCCAGTTATTTTCACGCATAACCGGGTGAACATGGTCTATAGTGGTATTTCCGAAGGTTCCGTAACGCAGGTGTCCGAGATATATCTCGCCGGCAAAAGGGATATGATCCCTTGCATAGGCGGGATCTTCAAGCAGGGCAGGATCCTTCTCGCCCACCATCATGAAATGTCCGTTTATCTTCGCGAAAACATCATTTATAGGCGACTGTGAATTTGATCTGTGCCTGAAAAGGTATGGCTTCCCTGAGCAAAGGTCAAATTTGATACTCACAACGCCGGCTCCGTCCTGACCCCTGTTGTGCTGCTTTTCCATCAGCAGGTAAAGCTTGTCAAGGCCATACCTCCATGTTCCGTACTTATCCTGGTAGTATTCGAGTGGTTTAAGAAGCCTTATAAGGGCAATACCGCATTCATGCTTGATCTTGTCAGACATCTGTCACTTTTGTTTTGAGCCAAAAAAGAAAATTGTTTCAGTCCAGCGGCGGCAAATTGATACGACTGCTGACAATGAAAGAGTATGGATAATCCTGCCGGATCTTTCTCTGTAACTTAAGCGCCTCACTCCTGGTCCTGAAATCGCCTACATAGACCCTGAAATTGGGAGGATCATAATCAAGGTAGGTCTCAACATCGGAGTATTTATTAAAGAATTCTGCCCTTGCAGTTGTAGCATTCTGACGTGCGCCCCGTCCCGATTGCGAGAAGATCCTGATGCGGTATCCCTGCATACCCTGTATTTCGCTATTGATCCTTATATGGCGGCTGACAAGTTCATCAATCCGCTCATCCTGGTTCAGTATAAGCGTACCCCTGCGGTTGTCTCCGGCCGTCGTTTCGTCAACAGACGCAACCTGCCCGGAAAGGTAAATTCCGGAAACCATAACCATAACAAAAATCAAGCAAATCTTCATAAAACCAGGTTATTAACGATAACAGACACGGATATGCCATCTTTCCAATCTGGCTGCCGTTCGCCACGGTGCAAATTAAACATTTCCAGTTCTAAAAAACAAACGGCAAAATGACCGGGCAGTAAGAAACCGACTCTCCCCGGTCAGTTCATCTGAAGAATTGTCTTTTCTTCAACATATATGCTCCTTGTAAAGGGAAATGACCGGATGCTGATCTCCCCTTTAACCTCAACAGATGCCTGCCTCTCCAGGAAAAAATTAAACATGGACACAGCACCTCTAAGGATATTTTCAAATTCCACCTTTAAAGGGAAAGTATATAGTTCAGACGATCTTGAAGGGATCAGGACATTGTCAACATTCCTGATCTTTCCTAGATACTCATCGTTCATATAAACATCAAGGTCAACATCGATTATCCTGAACCTGAGGACAGAGGGATTTTCAATCGGCATCTTTACCTCAAACTCCACTGAACGGTCGGCAAACCTGTTGATGTTGATATCCTCTATCTCACCAATATCAATACTTTCGGGACCAGCACAGGATACAAGTGCCGAGGCTGTTAAAAGGAGAATCAATCTTGCTATATACCCCATGTAACAATATTAATCTGATAAATGTCAACGAGGTTGTCAAAATACACATTTTTTTTTAATTAAAAGCAAAAAGGCAACCTAAAGAATTTTTAAAAAATTGACCGATCTTCTTATCTTTGAAGCTTTTCAGAAACTGTAACCCGATAACCGATGAGCTTCCTCAGAAAAACCCGGTCAGTCATGTCAAGGGCCTTCACAAGGTCACTCGACTATATTGAAATAATCGGCAACAAACTCCCCCACCCGGCAACCATATTTGCCCTGCTGGCGCTGATAGTCATTTTGCTGTCAACCCTTACCTACTGGCTGGGCACCTCTGCGGTGCACCCGGTCGACGGGAGCGTTGTAACGGTAAATAACCTTCTGAGCGGCGACGGCATAAGGTGGATTTACACCAATATACTTCCCAATTTCCTGAGGTTCCCGCCCCTGGGATACGTGCTTGTCGTTATGGTGGGTATCGGACTGGCGGAGGGTAGCGGACTCTTTGCCGTGATGATAAGGTCGCTCGTGCTCAGTGCCCCTCCAAGGCTTATCACGATGGCCATCGTGCTGGCCGGGATCATAAGCGGTCTGGCGGTTGAGGCCGGCTACGTGATCCTCATCCCGCTTGGCGCGATGCTTTTCCATGCCCTGGGCAGGCATCCCATGGCAGGACTGGCTGCAGCCTTTTGCGGTGTGAGCGGCGGATTTGGCGCCAACTTCTTTATCGGTTCTGTCGACCCCATCCTCGCCGGCATATCAACCTCGGCGGCACAGCTCATCATTCCCGACATGGTGGTCAACCCCGCCGTTAACTACTATTTCATGATCGCCTCCAGCTTCGTGGTGCTGTTTGTGGGGACATGGGTAACCGACAGGGTTGTAGAACCAAGGCTCGGCAAATACGAGGGAACGACCGAAAAATTCGCAATCCAGCAGCTAACCACCCGGGAGAGAAAGGGACTCAGATGGGCAGGCATCTCCACCCTGATCTTCGTGGCGCTGATGAGCCTTACCGTAATACCCGGGAACGGACTGCTCAGGGATCCCGAAACCGGCTCCGTGCTTCACTCCCCGTTCTTTGACGGCATCATCATCGGCATCCTGCTATTTTTCTTCATCCCCGCACTCGTTTACGGGCGTATAACAGGAACCATAAGGGATGACAAGGATCTGATGAAGCATATCATCAAGTCTATGTCGGGCATGGGAGGATATATAGTGCTGGTATTTTTTGCCGCCCAGTTTGTCTATTTCTTCAACCACAGTAACCTGGGCCTGATAATTGCCATCAAGGGAGCAAGCGGACTGAGGGATATAGGTTTTACGGGCCCGATGCTGATCGTCGCCTTCGTGTTTCTCTCGGCATTCATAAACCTGTTCATGGGAAGCGCATCAGCCAAATGGGCCATCATCGCACCGGTATTCATACCCATGCTGATGCTGCTCGACAACCCTTACCATCCGGGCATTACACAGGCTGCTTTCAGAATTGGCGATTCACTGACCAACCTGATAACCCCGATGATGAGCTACTTTGCACTCATAGTTACATTCGCCCAGAAATATGACGAGCGTTACGGCATTGGCACCATCATATCGACCATGCTGCCGTACACCATTTTCCTTTCCATATTCTGGACCCTGCTCATGGTGTTGTGGGTTTACCTGGGAATTCCGCTCGGGCCCGACGGACCGATCTTTATCCAGTGAAGCTGCCCTATTGACAGTCAGCTTCAGGTAATAATTATTTCCCTTACGGGGAGGTTAACGGAGCAGCGGGCTTAATCTCCGGAGAGCCACAGAGCTGGCTGTAAAAAGGGCCGGATGTAAACGGATCCGCCTGCTGTAAGTAATTATTGTTTCCCTTTCGGGGAAGTGAACGGAGCAAATGGCTGAATAACGGGATAGCTGCTGAACCGTTCGCCGGTGGAGAAACGGTATGATGATCCTATCCGGGTCAGGATTCACTTTCAAGGGCCCCGGCCACCTCATCGGTCACGTCAAGGTTGTGGTATACGCTCTGCACATCGTCGTCATCCTCAAACTCCTCAATAATCTTCAATACCTTAACGGCATCGTTCACATCGAGCTGTTTAAGGTCATTCGGGATCCTCTGCAGTCCGGCATTCTCGGGCTCAATACCCATCTCCTCAACTTTTTTACGCACCTTGCCGAAATCCTCCATCGAAGTGGTGATATAGTAGACCTCCTCGTTAACCTCAATGTCCTCTGCCCCGGCATCTATAACCTCAAGCTCAAACATTTCGGCATCATGAATCTTCTCTTCCGGAACAGTAATTATTCCCTTCCTGTCAAAAAGGAACCCAAGCGAACCATTGGTGCCAAGGTTCCCGCCCCTCTTGTTGAAGATTGCCCTTATGCTGCCTACCGTTCGCAGATGATTGTCAGTCAGGCACTCTATAAATACGGCAACTCCATTGGGCGCATAACCTTCAAAAGTCAATTCCTGCAGGTTGGAAGGGTCCCTGTCAGCTTTGTTTATGGCCCTTTCGATATTATCCTTGGGCATGTTCACCCCCTTAGCGTTGGCTATGGCAAGCCTGAGCCGAGGATTGGCTTCGGGATCGGGCCCTCCTTCGCGTACCGAAACATCAATTTCCTTTACTATACGGGAAAAAATCTTGCCCCTTTTGGCATCAAGAGCCCCCTTTTTCCTCTTGATGGTAGACCATTTACTGTGTCCTGACATATCATTTACAATTTACACAAAGATAAAACTTTCCTGTTTTTCTCTAACAACCCTGCGGTCTCATAGACCGCGTATCACCTCCCTGGCAGGAGAATTAACGGATATCGTCTGTCATTACGATCATTACGATCATCTCCTGGAGAACCATGTGAGACTCATATATATACCGTGGCTCATCAGTCCGAGTCTCTCACCCTCCATGTCAAACTGGTAATAATCTTCAATTGCCATTGAAGCATACCTGAACCTGTAACCCACTCCGACGAGTATCCTGTTAGAAAGGCGGAACTCCTTTCCGGCCGCAAGAGAGAGCCCCGGTCCAAATCCGGTGGTGAACTCAGCAGCGGTTTCCGACAAGTCGGCCATCGACAGAAGCAGGCAGGCCGAAACAAAAAACTCGCCCGGCATGAAAAAATAGGCTACACCAAGCTGGGTGTTGAGCGCTGCCAGGTTGCCGGCAGAATTCATCGGCAGACCGGCCCCCGAAATGACTATCTCGGGAGCATACTGTATGTCAAATGAGAAATTTGCCGCCAGGTTATCCGTTATACCGAGGAAATAGCCAAACCCGCCCTCAATAACACCGCCGCTGAGTTCAAATATGCCGCCTATATCGCCGGACATACTACCCGCTCCTATGAAGAAACCTCCCCTGTTGCCGGCATGAGTGAACTCCAGCTCCCTGGGTGCATCGGGTGA
This sequence comes from Marinilabiliales bacterium, assembly GCA_007695015.1. NCBI lineage: Bacteria > Pseudomonadati > Bacteroidota > Bacteroidia > Marinilabiliales > Marinilabiliales bacterium. The sequence continues at coordinate 88,519 of REEN01000044.1, read as the reverse complement.
GGGCGGGGGAGTTACACGCTGCTGGGCGCTAAGGTTAATGAGGGGCAAAACTAAAACCAGGGCAATTATTATCCTTTTATGCATGGCTGATGTTTTAATTAGTCCTGCCAGGCAGACGGTCTGGATTAAAAGGTATCCGGTGCCGGCTTATCAGGCAATTTAAGCAATGCATAATTTCAATCCAACAAAATGGCTTGAAAATTAATTCATATCGCCTATTTTTCATATTTTTACCTGTACAACAGCCATTCCCGGATATGACAAAAATAGGGTCAGCTCTGTTGCTTGCGGTAATGCTGAGTGCCGCAGTCATCCTGCAGGGACAGGTGAAGCAGGACGGAAGCGTTATCTACAGCGATAAAAAGGTGGCACTTGTCATTGGTAATTCTGACTATCCTTTCGCACCACTGAGGAATCCCGTTCATGATGCTGAAGATATTGCCTCTCTTTTGACTGCCAAGGGTTTTGAGGTGCTTCACTATACCGATATCTCCGGGATTGACGACATGAAGAGGGCAGTGCGCGAATTCGGCCGGCGCCTGCAGGGAGGTGAACTCGGACTCTTTTACTTTGCAGGCCACGGGATCCAGATACAGGGAATAAATTATCTTATTCCGACCCATGCCGAGATCAATTTTGAAGAGGAGGTCGAATATGAGGCCCTCGACGTCGGGTTTGTACTTGCCCAGATGGAAGCGGCCCGCAACCAGATGAACATAGTCATCCTTGATGCATGCAGGAACAACCCCTTCATGCGAAGCTTCAGGTCCGCCGGACGGGGACTTGCGGGCATGGTCGCTCCAACCGGCACATTAGTAGCATATGCCACCGCACCGGGATCGGTGGCCAGCGATGGGCACGGCAGGAACGGCCTCTACACTGAACAGCTCCTCGAACAGATAAGGGTTCCGGGACTCAAGATCGAGGAGGTGTTCAAGAATGTCAGGACAGAAGTGCTCGCCAGAAGCAACGGACAGCAGGTGCCATGGGAATCATCATCGCTGATAGGCGATTTCTACTTCACAATGCCCGATGAGCTTGCAGAAGAGTCCCCCGTCATGTACACACCAAAAACAGACCCGCAAACTGCCAGGGAGCCGGCACCGGCATCGGAAACAGCATTCTGGAGAGCATCGGGCGACCTGTTCTGGTTTGAGCTTGATGGAACAAGCATTGAGAAGGAACTCGACTACCAGTGGAGCGGCAACAACCGCGATCTTGTTGTCCGGCACAAACTCACCGGAGAAAGTTATGTACTGCAGGATTTTGCCCAACTAAAGGATAGCCAGTGGAGACCTGCCGTAAAGATTGAAGGGAGATCAGCCGGCCTGACTGCCGGCACACCAGAAGACCCGGTGGTGCTGTGGAGAGCGACCAAAGATGGTTACTGGCTCTATTACAACGGAGCGGATATAAGCAATGAGACCACTAACGAATGGAAGATGGAGAACCTTATTGTTAAGCATCCACGAAGCGGACAATCATTCCTGTTGAGGAACTTCAACAGGAACACCGACAATGAAGTGAGGCCCGCCGAGATAATACTGCCCCGCCGGGAGAGGAACAACCTTGTCAATGTTGTATGGAAAGCCGACCAGCAGGGTTACACATTTTACATAAACGGCAGCAATGTGACAGCAAGCACCAGGAGCAGCCGGGAAGGCAATGACCTGAAGGTTGTCTACCGGCCCCGCAATGCAAGTTTTCTGCTGAAGGACTACTGGCAGTCGCTCGACAATACCTGGCGCCAGGCCATCCCTCTCTTTTAGCTCCCCATGAACTTCACCTCCTTAAATGGACTGTCACCACCTCCTCATTGCGTCCGGCAAACTCTTTTGCCGCTTTGTAATTCAACCCGCAAGATGTAACTTTGTGCAAATTTTCCAAACCGGCTACCACTATCAGAACTTGACGCATGCCCCTGAAAAACATTAAAATATCAAGCGGCCCCGAAGCCGGCCTGCTTACCTCGCCGGATAACCGGAAGCTCTATATTGAGACCTATGGCTGCCAGATGAACGTAAGTGATTCGGAGGTGGTGGTCTCCATCATGCAGGACAACGGTGTTGCATATACTTCAGAGCCTGGGCATGCCGACATAGTACTCATCAATACATGCTCTATCAGGGAGAATGCAGAAAAGAGAGTCTGGGGCAGGCTTGAGGTGTTCAGGCAGATGAAAAAAAATAATCCCGCGCTGATGGTAGGAGTCATAGGCTGCATGGCCGAGAGGCTCAAGGAGAAGCTGCTTGAAGAAGAACACCTGGTCGACCTGGTAATAGGCCCTGATGCCTACAGGGAGTTGCCCGCGCTCCTGGAAGAGGCCGGGACCGGACAGAAGGCAATAAATGTACTGCTTAGCCGGGAAGAGACCTATGCCGATATCAGTCCCCTGAGACTCGACAAGAACGGGGTCTCTGCATTCGTTTCGGTCATGAGGGGCTGCAACAATTACTGTGCCTACTGCGTGGTCCCGTTTACACGGGGACGGGAACGCAGCAGGGACCCCGAATCAATAATCAATGAAATTGACGACCTGGCATCAAAAGGTTACAGGGAAGTAACCCTGTTGGGACAGAATGTAAATTCCTACAACTGGAACAAGGGCAACGGTTCACCAACCGGATTCGCCTCGCTGCTTGAAATGGCGGCCCGCAGGCATCCCGGGGTAAGGCTGAGGTTTTCCACCTCCCACCCCAGAGACATAGGCGACGATCTTTTACACACCATTGCCAGGAACCCCAATATATGCAGGCATATCCACCTGCCGGTACAGTCGGGAAGCAGCAGGATCCTCAGACTGATGAACCGTGGCTATACAAGGGAAAAGTACCTCGACAGAATTGATGCGATCAACAGGATCATTCCCGGATGCGCCATTTCAACAGATATCATTGCCGGCTTCTGCAGCGAGACCGAAGTTGATCACCGGCAGACAATATCCCTGATGGAGGAGGTGGGTTATGACTTTGCCTTTATGTTCAAATATTCAGAGAGGCCCGATACTGCCGCCGCGAGGAAACTGGCCGACGATGTGCCGGATGATGTAAAGTCTGAGAGGCTCACAGAGATAATAGAATTGCAGGGCAGTCTTTCTGCCAGAAGCAAGAAGGACGACATTGGTAAGACCTTTGAGGTGCTTGTTGAAGGGACCTCAAAAAAATCGGCCGGCGAACTTTTCGGCCGCACCTCCCAGAACAAGGTAGTGGTGTTCCCGGCCGGCAGCTATAGGCCCGGAGACTATGTAAACGTTAAGATAACCCGTTCCACGCCAGCCACTCTTATAGGAACAGCCACAGACCCGGTCAGCCGGAGATACTGACAGCCGGAAACCCTGATAACCGGTTTCCAACGGTACCGTTTAATCTGAGGGAAATATAAGGTCAAGCAGGTCAAGGCTTCCGGAGGGGTCAGACGACATCACTGCTACAACCTTGCCGCCCGACTCCCGGGCGGCATAACCCGCCATGCTTAAACCTTCCTTTATCATAGCGGCCTCCGGCAGCGGATCAACCCCCGAAAACCTGACCAGCAATATATCATACTTCCCGTCCTCACCGGTAAAACCAAGGTTCCAGAGCTGAAAATCATCCATCCCCTCGAAAAGGTGGGCTAAACCGGGTACTAAACTCTGCACCCCGATAATGCCCTTGACCAGCCTGATGCCGTCTTCGAGACCTTTAAAATGGGAACTGCTGAGCACCCCGGGTATCACCGGCCCCGGCATCCCGGGTACAGACGCACCTGATCCTGAGTCAACGTCCGCCATCCCGCCGATCCGGTCTGCCAGTACCTCTGCAGCCCGAAGTGACAGTTCACGGGCCCTGTCGCTGCCTGAATAGTTTATGAGTGAAAGGTAATAACCTCCCGAGTACATCTGGTACTGGAACCGGTTTATACAATAGCCTGTGCTGGCCGGCCCGCCTTCTTCACAACCGTGTACCGAAACAGAAAAGATCCCGTATGCTGCAACAGGGTTATCCATTCGGTAAAGTTCAAGCCTGAAGTTTTCTCCTTCCCAACCGATCTCCTGGAGCGCCATCCTGTCAAACCCGTATTCATAGTAGAGATCCGCAGCCCCGTTTATGAGCCCCCAGAGCGCACCACCCACAAATATCTCACTCCTCGAAATAACAGCGCCGGGCAGGTCAGAAGGGGCCAAAAGCGGCATGCCGTCAATTGCGCTGCCCGGAGTTCCGGGAGTAACAAAGCCTTCCGTACCGGGCAGCATCTCATCAGGGCCTGCTTTACCAATGTTACCGGCAACCCCGCTGCCGGGTGATCCGAATGAAAAAAAGCATGCCAGAAACAATAAGCAAATATTTATACCCATAACCAGCTTCTTATCTCAACCCTTTATATTATATCAAACCTGCCATTTATAAAGGCTCATTAAACTAAATTAATCCTGCCATTTATACCGGCGCCCTAAACTAAATTAATCCTGCCATTTATACCGGCACTTAAACCTATATCAGCCCTGCACTATTTTTCTCAGGTCAATCATGTCCCTGTCCGCCACCCCCAGTCCGTAACCTGCTGCAAGCTCCATCTTCTTCATTCCCACATCAAAAAACCCTTCCTGCCTGCCCATCTCAATACGCTTACCTATGATAATGTCGTATCCGGCCACATCCATTGCTACCGGGTCGGTACCCAAAAGAAGCATCTTGTAATCGGTGAAGAACTGAGGATTGGCACCCGGTCCGCCGTCATAGCATCCTCTTATGCCGTCGGCAATATTCAGGACAACCTTGTCGCGAACCGGAGGAAAGGCGCACACCTGCGCCGACGTCTCCGCCCAGAGGGTCGCATGCAGCCTGCTGGTATTGGTGATAACACCGTAGCCCAGGTTCTTAAGGCACAATGTAACAGAGGCACCGGCATTTTTCATTATGGGAAGGTTAATGATCTTGTCAAGCTGCTGTGTCACAATTTTGGAAAAATATGAATAATTGCCCTGGTTAACCATGAACGGCATCATGTAATCATCATACTCCATTTCACAATCGGCCCAGTAGTACCAGTCCCTGTCAATCATCGACAGGCTGTAGAGTTCGCCGTTCTCGTCATAATATGAACCGCTCTCATCAACATGCTCAGTGCCTGCAATGGCAATGCCCGGGTAATTCTCAGGGGTAAACCCGGCATCCCTCAGTTGCTGCATACGGCGGTCAAAGATCATTATGTCATCCCTGGCTATGCCTGACTGCTCAAGCTGAGAAATAACCGATTTTACAAGCGCATGGCTTGTTGAGAGCAGCTTTCCCCCGATAGGGTTAACCTTGAGGCCTATCTTCTCACCCGGACTGACAAATTGTCTCCAGGCGTCCCTCACATCATTGCACTCACCCAGATCCCGCATGCCCCCGTCAAGCATTTTATTTACAGCCTCCTCATTTATGGTGCCGTCTGATATAGATTTATCATCGTCAACCCGCACCACCCTGCCGGGATATTTGCCGGGCATGGAATTTTCATTGCGCGGGTGTTTCAGTGCATCGGCAATATTTGTATCAGTCGGCTGATCCGGTGCAATAGCCGAAAGCGAAGAGGGGAAAACGGGAGTTAGGCCAGCGCCAAGGCTGCCGGCGGCAAACAGTTTGAAAAACTTGCGACGTCCGCTGTCCATTAGCTTTGAATTTAAATTTATTAAAAGGAACCTGGTTACCCGCCGGGCACATTATCGTACCCATTGACAGTCAGGCGGGATTGCATATTCCGTGATCCATTATCCCTGTCATTGTTCAGGAACCTGTTCATCAATCCTGAGCCTGAGCTCCCTCAGCTGTTCGGCCGAAAGCACCGAAGGTGAGTCTATCATCAGGTCCCTGCCTGCATTGTTTTTCGGGAAAGCAATCACATCCCTTATCGAATCCGACCCGGCAAAAACGGCCACCCACCTGTCGAATCCAAAGGCCACTCCCGCATGAGGCGGAGCCCCGTAGGTAAAAGCCTCCATCAGGAAACCGAACTGCTCCCTTGCCTGCTCATCAGTGAACCCGAGGGTCTCAAACATTTTCTTCTGCAGCTTGCCATCATGGATACGCACCGACCCGCCGCCAATCTCAACACCGTTTATCACCAGGTCATATGCATTGGCGCATACCGACCCCGGATCGGTCTCAAGAAGGGGTATGTCTTCGGGCCGGGGACTCGTGAAGGGATGATGCTTGGCATAGAAACGTGCTGTCTCCTCATCCCATTCCAGGAGCGGAAAGTCAACCACCCACAGCGGAGCGAATTCGTCCTCATTAACCAGTTCCAGTCTTCGTCCCATCTCAAGCCTCAGCTCCGAAAGGGCCTCCTGGGTATCTACCCGGTTTCCCGCAAGTATGAGCAAAAGATCACCCTTCCTGGCCCCGGCTTTTCCAACCCATTTGCCAAGGGCCGCTTCATCATAGAACTTATCGACCGATGATCTTATTGATCCATCCCGGTTCCATTTAACCCAAACCATGCCTTTGGCCCCGATCTGCGGCCTTTTTACATAATCGGTAAGGTTATCGATCTGTTTGCGCGAAAACCCGGCACAATTTTCGGCGCATATGCCTCCCACATACTCTGCATCGTCGAACACAGCAAAATTGTTACCCCTTGTCAGTTCCGTCAGTTCAAAAAGCTCCATCCCAAAACGGATATCGGGCTTGTCGGTCCCGTACCTGTCCATTGCATCCTTGAATGTTATCCGCGGAAACGGCCCGTTAAAGCTTATGTTCTTGATTTTATCGAAAAGGTGCTTTGCCAGCCCCTCGAAAGTACTCAGCACATCCTCCTGCCCGGCAAATGCCATCTCACAATCTATTTGCGTGAATTCAGGCTGCCGGTCAGCCCTCAGGTCCTCATCCCTGAAACACTTCACTACCTGGTAATACCGGTCAAACCCCGATATCATCAGCAACTGCTTGAATATCTGGGGCGACTGCGGCAAAGCGTAAAACTGGCCGGGGTTCATCCTCGAGGGAACCACAAAATCCCTGGCTCCCTCGGGAGTTGATTTTATCATGACGGGAGTCTCTATCTCAATGAATTCCTGCTTGTCAAGATACCGCCGTATCTCGCCTGCCATCAGGTGTCGCAGCTCCAGGCTACTCTTCATCACGTTGCGCCGCAGGTCAAGATACCTGTACCTCATCCTGAGCTCATCACCCCCGTCAGTATCATCTTCAATGGTAAAGGGCGGCAGTTTTGACGGATTTAGAATACCCAGGGTCTTTACCTCTATTTCGATTTCGCCCGTCGGTATCTTCAGGTTCTTGTTCGACCGTTCCCGCACCACGCCTGTTGCCTGGATAACATACTCCCTCCCCAGTCCCCTGGCCTCTTTGCATAGAAGGGCATCCGTCTCCATATTAAAAACAAGCTGGGTTATCCCGTAGCGGTCCCTCAGGTCGATAAAGGTCATGCCTCCAAGGTCGCGCGATCTCTGCACCCATCCGCTAAGTATGACCTCCTTGCCGTCATCTCTCAGATTAAGCTCTCCGCAGGTATGTGTCCTGTACATATAGTAATAATTGGTTAGTTTGCTAAATTAAGAATATTTTTGCACTTGCTTTTACCGGTCAGCAAAACAATAGACCAGTAATACACAAAAACCGGAGCTTATGGACATGGTCGTTTTTTCAGATGCATATTTCATGAAAGAGGCTCTCAAGGAAGCCGAAAAAGCAATGGAGAGGGATGAAGTCCCCGTAGGGGCCGTTATAGTCAGCCAAAACATGATAATAGCAAGGGCGCATAACCTCACCGAGACCCTGAACGATACCACTGCTCATGCCGAGATGCAGGCATTCACAGCTGCATCAGGCTACCTCGGAGGTAAATATCTCAATGACTGCGCCCTATATGTGACCCTTGAGCCGTGCACAATGTGCGCCGGGGCGGCATACTGGGCCCGGATCGGCAAGATAGCCTGGGGCGCTGATGACGGGAAGCTGGGCTTCACCCTTACCAACAAAAACATGCTCCATCCCAAAACAGAGATCATATCCGGTATAATGAAGGATGAGTGCTCGGCCATTCTGAAAAGATTCTTCAGTGAAAAACGGAGGTAGGCATTAATCCCGCTTCTGCGCGTATACTCCGCCTTTAGTATGCAATATCAACCAGCCCGGGGCATACCCTAAGTGTCACTTGGTATTTGTTATTTCCAACACCTGAGTCCGCCGTATTAAATAATTAACATTTTATTCATCCAGGGCCGACATTTTTTATACTTTTACCTTGCATTTTGAAAAGCCCGCAAGGCTTCAACACAATCCGACAATATTATCCGGATATTATCCAAACCAAACCTTATTCGAATGGACCTTTTAAAAATCATTGTTCGCGGGATAATCATACCCGCATTGATCATTGGCCTTTCGGGGCATAACTCTCTTCAGGCAGCCGAAGAGAACAGCCCTGAAGTTTCCGCATCCGGATATTACAATACCGGGGAACCACTTAATTATAATCAGGATGCGGATGATACAGCACCTGCAGAAGCGCGGCCTGTGCGCTGGCAGGATGTTGCCGGCTGGAAATACATTCACGGCGGCTCAGTCACCATCTCAAACGACGGCAGCTGGTTTGCATACTGGTACAGCCCCAACAAGGGCAATTCGGAAATGGTCCTGCAAAGCGCCTCAGGCGATATCAAAAAGACCTTCCCAATCGGCGAGACCAGGGGCGCTGCGGGAAATGCGATAGCCTTCAGCCACGACTCCAGGTTTGTGGCCTTTACGGTCTATCCCACTGAGGAGGAGAAGGAGAGGGCAGGCCGGGGAGATGCCCCCGCCAATAAGATGACGCTGATAGACCTTCTGAATGATGAGGAGACAACCTATGAAAATGTGAGGTCGTTCTCGTTCTCGGGCGAGAACCCCGGATGGATCGCGGTGCACCTGACAACCCCGAAGCCTTCACAGGACAGCGATGCAGGGAAGGGGACCGACCTGCTGCTTGTTAATCCCCGAAAGGGAAATACTTTTAATTTCGGAAATGTGTCTGAATTCTCGTTCGATAAAAAGGGTAACTGGCTGGCATGGCTGACTGATGCCCACGGCAAGGCGGGCAACGGACTGCAGCTGCGTAACATGCAGACAGGCGAGGTGTTGTCGCCCGAAAGCGGCAAGGCTGCATACAGGTACCTGAGCTGGACCAGGGAGGGGGACGGACTGGCAACGCTGAAAGGTGAAGAGAGTGATGATTTCAAGGATGATGTGTACTCGGTTATCGGGTTGAGGGGATTTAACAGGGGCGCGCCCGAAAAGGTGGTTTACAATCCTCATGAAGACCCGACCTTCCCCGGTGAGATGACCATAAGCCCAAACCGCAGACCTTACTGGTCGGATAACCTCAACACCTTTATATTCGGCATACACCGCAATGAGCGGGAGGAAAAGGAGGACAAGGATGACAATGGCGGGACGGCGGAAAATGACACCCTTGCCACAGCCGTAAACGACACAATCGCGGTTGGCGGAAACGGAGAAACAGCGGCGGCGGCGAAAAATACCGACGAAAAGCCCGACCTGATATTGTGGCACTGGCAGGACAGCCGCCTGCAGTCGGTGCAACGCAACAGGCGGAATGCCGACAGGAACTTCAGCTACCTGGCCCTTTACCATGTGCGGGAAAACAGGTTCATCAGGCTTGCCGACGATGAGATGCGGTCAGTAAACGTTGCCCCGAAGCAGAAATATGCCATAGGGATCGACAACAGCGGGTATGAACTTATTGGCGGACTGAGCGGCGAGAACTTTGCCGATGTATACATAGTTGACCTTGCTACCGGGCAGCGCTTACTGGTACTGGAGAAGCACCGGATGCTCGGGGGACTGCAGCCGTCGCCCGACGGTGAAAAGTTCACCTGGTACCGTGAGGGTAATTACTATGTATGTACGTTTGCCACCGCCGAGAGCGTGGTTATTACCGAAAACATACCAACAACATTCGTAAACCTTGAGAACGACCGCAACGTGCCGTATCCACCCACTCCTCTGCTGGGGTGGACAAGCGACAGCAGGGAGTTGCTGATAAGGGACAACTGGAACGTGTGGAAAGTATCCGACAACGGAAGGAGGTTTGATAATCTTACCATGGATGGCGAAAGGAACGGCAGGCGGTATCAGTACCGTTTCAGACTCGACCCCGATGAGGAGGGGATCGACCTGAGGCAGCCGCTTTTCCTGAGGGTTTTTGACCAGGAAACCAAGAAAAGCGGCATAGCCAGGATCGACCGCGGCAGGAGCGGCGCCAAAATGCTGCTGTGGGATGACGCGTCGTACGGAGGACTGAGAAAAGCGGCCGATGAGGATGTGTACTTTTTTACCCGCGAAACGGTAACCGACACGCCCGATTTTTATGTATCAGAGAACACCGGACTGACCGGCGCACGCAAACTGACCCAAACATACCCCGAACAGGAAGATTTTGCCCTGTCGCCGGGGTCGCGGCTCATCTCATTCATAAGCGACCAGGGCGATACCCTGCAGGCAGCGCTCTTTCTTCCTGCCGGTTACGAGGAGGGAAAACAGTACCCCACGGTTGTGTACATATACGAGAGGCTGACACAGGGACTGAACAGCTATTCAAGGCCCTCCTTTCCGGGGGGCGGATTTAACCGTGCCATGTACACCAGCAACGGCTACGCGGTGCTGATGCCCGATATTGTATACAAGCTGAATGACCCGGGTATGTCGGCGGTATGGTGCGTGCTGCCTGCCGTCGATGCTGCCCTGGAGACCGGCGTGATCGATCCTGACAACATCGCCATTCACGGCCATTCATGGGGCGGGTACCAGACATCTTTCCTGATAACACAGACCGACATGTTCAGGGCTGCGGTTGCAGGTGCCCCGCTAACCAATATGATAAGCATGTACAGCCTTATCTACTGGAACACCGGCAGCACCAACCAGCCCATCTTTGAGAGCAGCCAGGGAAGGCTGACACCGGGGTACTGGGACAACTGGGAGGCGTTTAAGCGCAATTCACCGGTATACTTTGCCCAGAACGTCAACACGCCCCTGCTCCTTATGCATAACGACGAAGACGGTGCTGTTGACTTCACACAGGGGATCGAGTATTACAACACCCTGCGCAGGCTAAAGAAACCGGTAATAATGCTTCAGTACGAGGGTGAGAACCACGGGCTGCGTAAGACCGCCAACCAGATCGACTATGCGGTGCGCATGATGGAATACCTCGACCATTACCTTAAGGGTGAGGAGGCACCCGAATGGCTCGAGCAGGGAGTGCCGCTGCTGGAGATGGAGAAGCACCTCGAACAGCGGCCTTCTGTGCTGGGGGGCAGGTAACGCTTATTGGCAGTTTGCCTTTAACGGAGCGGGATATCAGATATCTGCCACCTCCCCCCTCTCCAGGTACTGGGCGTCAACTACTGCGATCGCAGCCATGTTGACTATCTCCCTTACCGAACTCTCAATCTGAAGGATGTGAACCGGCTTGTTAAGTCCCAGCAGTATGGGCCCGACGGCCTCGGCTCCTCCGATCTCCTGCATCATCTTGTAGGCAATGTTGCCCGAGCTGAGATTGGGAAATATTACCGTATTGATATCTGAATCGGCAAGCATTGAGAAGGGGAACCTTATCTTGCGCATATTCCGGTTAAAAGCAAAATTGGCCTGCATCTCACCGTCAACCTTCAGGTCTGGATGCTCCGTGTGCAGGATCTCAACGGCTTCGTGCGCACGCTGGGGACTACCATCCCTGATTGACCCGAAATTCGAATAGGATACCAGGGCAATCCTGGGTTCAATATTGAATTTCCTGATGGCATGCGCAACGAGTAGTGTGGTGTCAACCAGCGTTCGGGCCGAAGGTTCTATGTTTACAGTGCAGTCGGCAAAGAAGAAGGGGCCCTTCTTGGTAATCATAAGGTACATGCCAGCTATGTGGTTCATGGTGTTGTTGGTCCCCACAATCTGCAGAGCCGGACGGATGGTCTCGGCGTACCTGGAAGAGAAACCTGAAATGAAGGCATCGGCCTCACCGGTCTCGACCATCATCACACCAAAAAAATCACGGTTGTACATTTTATCCAGTGCTTCATCATACAGCATTCCCTTACGCTGTCTACGCTCATAGAGAAGACCTGCATACCTCTCCCTCCTTTCTTCTTCACTGTCACTGCGGTAATCTATAACCGGCACGCCGTCAAGGCGCAGGCAGTTGTCGGCAATCAGCTTCCTTATAACCTCGGTGTTACCGAGCAGTATGGGTTTGGCTATACCGTCAACCAGCACCCCCTGCGCGGCCTTCAGTACCTTGAGATTGTTGGCTTCGGCAAATACCACCCGTTTCGGGCTCTGTTTTGCCTTCTCAGTTATCGACCGGATGAGCTGGTTGTCAAAACCCAGCCGCCTGTTGAGCTCCAGGTCATATGCCTTCCAGTCGCTTATTTTTTTGCGTGCAACTCCCGAATCTATCGCTGCCCTGGCTACCGCAGCCGAAACCCTGGAAATAAGCCTTGGGTCAAGGGGCTTGGGTATCAGGTATTCCCTCCCAAAGGTCAGGTTCTCCAGCCCGTAGGCCTTGTTCACATCATCTGGGACAAGCTCCTTTGCAAGTGTGGCCAGGGCATTACAGGCAGCTATCTTCATCTCCTCGTTTATTGTGGATGCCCGCACATCAAGGGCGCCCCTGAAGATAAACGGGAACCCCAGGACGTTGTTTACCTGGTTCGGGAAATCGGAACGGCCGGTTGCCATAATAACGTCATTCCTGGCAGCTAAAGCGTCATCATAGGATATCTCAGGGGTGGGATTGGCCATGGCAAAAACAATGGGATTTTCGGCCATGCTTCTGACCATATCCCGGGTTACTATGTTACCTACCGATAAACCCAGGAACAGGTCGGCCCCCTCCATCGCTTCGGCGAGTGTACGTACCTTTGTATCGCGCGCAAATTTCCTCTTAACCTCGTTGATATCTTTGCGGCCGGTATGTATAACACCCTTGCTGTCGAGCATGATAATATTTTCAGGCCTGACACCCAATGAGATGTAAAAAAGGGAGCATGAAACACCTGATGCGCCGGCTCCGTTTACCACAACCTTCAAATCGGTAATATTTTTACCGTTCAGTTCAAGGGCGTTGAGAAGAGCGGCGCCTGAAATTATCGCTGTGCCATGCTGGTCATCATGAAAAACGGGAATATCAAGCTCTTTTTTCAACCTCTCCTCGATCTCGAAGCACTCCGGGGCCTTTATATCTTCGAGGTTTATCCCGCCAAAGGTTGGAGCGATCGCCTTTGTGATCTCTATGAGCTTTTCGGTGTCTTTGCAGTCAACCTCGATGTCAAACACATCAACATCGGCAAAAACCTTGAACAGCAGACCCTTGCCCTCCATAACCGGCTTGCCGGCAAGGGCTCCTATGTCGCCCAGTCCGAGCACTGCGGTACCGTTTGAAACAACGGCTACAAGATTGCCTTTTGCCGTATACTTGTATGCATCTTCAGGATTCTTTTCAATCTCCCGGCAGGGCTCCGCCACACCGGGGGTGTAGGCCATAGATAGATCCCGCTGCGTACTGTATGCTTTGGTAGGGATAACCTCGATCTTGCCCGGCTTACCTTTACAGTGGTAATTCAGAGCTTCTTGTTTTGTAATTTTTGCCATGGTTAAAAGGTGTTTTTGGGTTATACATCTTCACAAAATATTGACTAGTCGCAACTAGTCATATTACGAATAATTTACCTTTTAACCGCAGGCAATGAATATGTTATTCAGCAGATGACACCTCACTGTCAACTGAGCCTTCAACAAGAACATCATATTCCTTCCTGTTCCTGAAAATATCACATGCAAGATAGATGGCCCTTCTGAAGGGATCGGGTGAAGCAACACCAGTCCCGGCTATCTCAAAGGCGGTCCCGTGTGCCGGAGAAGTCCGTACAACAGGTAGTCCGGCTGTAAAATTAACCCCGCTCTCAAATGCAAGCGCCTTGAACGGACCAAGTCCCTGGTCATGATACATAGCCAGGATGGCATCGAATTTTGAGAAATTGTCTGACCCGAAAAACCCGTCAGCCGGGAACGGCCCCAGAACCATCATATTCTCATCTCTGGCCTGATCGATAGCAGGCTGAATAATCTCTTTCTCCTCAGTTCCCATCAGTCCGTCCTCCCCGCAGTGGGGATTGAGTCCCAGTACAGCTATACGTGGCTTCCTTATACCGAAGTCCCGCACCAGCGAAGAGTGAAGCAGCCTCAACTTACCGGCCAGCATATCGACAGACAGTAACCCCGGGACATCTGCAAGGGCAACGTGACCGGTTGCTACAGCCACTCTAATAAGATCGCTCACCATAAGCATCAGGACATCAGGTGACTCAAAATGGTGTGCAAGATATTCGGTATGCCCCCTGAAGGGAAACTTATCAGACTGAATGTTCAGTTTATTTATCGGGCCCGTAACAACCAGGTCAATCACTCCCTGTTTCAGGTCATTCACGGCTGTATTTAGCGATATTGCCGATGCTTCTCCAGCCATGGGCGTCGATTTTCCAAGCTCAACCCTTATATTGTCATCAAGGCAGTCGACAATATTAACCCTTTTCGGGTTGGCCTCAATTGCATTTTTTATGTTGTTAAAACTGAAGTTGTCAATATTAAGCGCTTTACGATGATACGCCCCTACCTTGGGCGAACCGTAAACTACGGGAGTACAGACATCAAGCATCCTGGGATCCATCAGGGCCTTTATGATCACCTCATAGCTTATGCCGTTAATATCTCCCTGGGTTATCCCTACCCTTACTTTTGAAGTATCCATAATACTGTAAGTTATAGTTTTCCTCTTACTGTTACCAATTTTTCAGTTTCCAATTACCTCCAAAAACTCACCTCTCCATTGCATATCTGAAGAAAAAATCAGTCAGAATACGCACACCCGTACCAGTGCCACCCTTTGTCCTGTAGGTTTCGGCTTTATGGAGGAATGCCGTTCCGGCAATATCAAGGTGGATCCAGGGATAAGAAGTAAAATGCTCCAGGAACTTTCCTGCCGTTATGGTACCGGCCTCCTTGCCACCGATATTCCTTATGTCAGCAATATCGGACTTAAGCATTTCAAGGTACTCCTCCCAAAGCGGAAACAATACTGTCCGTTCGTGGGTACGGTAACCGCTGTCCTCCAGCCTGGAATACCAGTCAACCGCATCCTTCTGCATTGCGGCCATCCCCTGTGTGCCGAGAGCTGCGGCAGCCGAACCGGTGAGAGTGGCAATATCAATTACAAGAGCCGGATCATACTGTTTAGCCCAGCTAAGGGCATCTCCAAGCAGCAGTCTCCCCTCTGCATCAGTATTGAGAACCTCAACGCTGGTTCCGTCATACATTGATATTATGTCGCCGGGCACAATGGCATTCCCGTCAGGCCTGTTATCCGTGGCGGGTACAAGGCCTATAACATGCACCGGGATACGGGAAGACGACAATGCATACATTGTACCCGCAACTGTCGCTGCACCAGCCATGTCACACTTCATATAGTCCATGCTGTTATGAGTGGGCTTAAGGCTTAGCCCCCCTGTATCATATACAACACCCTTGCCAACAAGGACAAATGGTTTCTTGTTGACAGGATTCTCAGGTTTCCACTCCATTACAGAAAAGGTGGGAGGATCAACACTGCCCCTGTTAACAGCCAGCAAGCCTCCCATCCTCAGGCTTTCGATCTTCTGTTTGTTCATAACCTCTACCGTAAAACCAGACCTGGCGCCGGCTTCTTTGAATCTATCTGCCAGACCGGAAGCATTCAGGTGTGACAGCGGTTCATTTACCAGATCCCTTGCCAGATATACGGCTTCACATACCGATTGAAGCCATCCGGCATCATCTTCACCAAGATTGGCAGAGTATATATATATTCTTTCCGGAAATGACTCTTCTTTATCCTTTTTTGTTACATATTTTTCAAACCGGTAACTGATAAGTATAAGCCCTTCAACCAGTGCAGATATCAGAGCCGGATCGTTTGTCAGGTCAACAAACGCCAGTTCCGGTTGATCGAGTTCCCTTAACACCCGGAGGATTCCGGGTGAGATATTCCTGAGTTTTTCAAGCTGTTCCGGTAAAGGCTTGCTACCGTCATTTACAGCGACACATATATATGTTCCAAGCCTGTTGATAATTATAAGATCATCCCCTTTATCAATACGCGCCCTGGCATACTCCGATTCACTGTCGGTCATTCCGGGCACTTCCAGATGGCTCCCCTTTGCTGTGAGGTAAACAGCAGGCATCCCCTCCGGAATTGCTACTGTTTTTACCAGTATTGTATTCATTCTGATCTGAGTTTATATTCTGACCGCCATATAGTAAAAACCTGCCATATAAATAACCCCGGTTTTGGCAATCAGGCCCAAAGTTAAATGATTTTGAACAGTTTTTTTATTAGTATGCCAAATTGTTAACAGGCACCTCCAGCCATGCATGGTACACAATAAGAAAAGGGCTGCACTGCACGGCAACCCTTTTTCCATAATCTATTTAGGAGTGTATTACATCATACCACCCATGCCACCCATACCCGGGTTCATTGGAGGCATTTCCGGTTTATCCTCTTTCTCTTCAACAATAACACACTCGGTTGTAAGAAACATTCCGGCAACCGATGCTGCATTCTCAAGGGCAATGCGTGCTACTTTGGTAGGATCGATAACTCCGGACTCATAAAGGTTCTCGTATTTGTCTGTGTAGGCATTGTAACCGAAATCTGCCTTGCCTTCCTTTACACGCTGTATCACGATCGAACCTTCCAGACCAGCATTCTCGACTATCATACGCAGAGGTTCCTCAATAGCCCTTCTCACAATCGCAATACCGGTAGTCTGATCGTCATTATCACCTTTGAGCTTTTCAAGCGAGTCAATCGCCCTTATGAATGCTACGCCTCCGCCCGGGATTATTCCCTCTTCAACGGCAGCACGTGTAGCACTGAGAGCATCATCAACCAGGTCCTTCTTTGACTTCATCTCAACTTCAGAAGCTGCTCCGATATAGAGTACGGCTACTCCTCCTGAAAGTTTTGCGAGACGCTCCTGAAGCTTCTCCCGGTCATAGTCTGATGTGGTATTCTCAATCTGGGTTCTGATCTGCTTAACCCTTGCATCGATATTTGACTTTTCTCCCCTGCCGTTAACAACTGTGGTGTTCTCCTTGTCAATAACCATTTTTTCAGCCTCTCCAAGAAGCTCCATGGTCGCTGTCTCCAGCTTGAGCCCTTTCTCCTCTGAAACTACTGTTCCGCCGGTAAGGATAGCTATATCCTCAAGCATCTCCTTCCTCCTGTCGCCAAAACCGGGAGCCTTGACTGCGGCTATCTTAAGTGAACCCCTGAGCTTGTTTACAACCAGTGTGGCCAGTGCTTCGCCGTCAACATCTTCAGCGATGATAACAAGCGGACGTCCTGCCTGTGCAACAGGCTCAAGAACCGGCATAAGGTCCTTCATGGTTGATATTTTCTTGTCACACAACAGGATATAAGGATTTTCAAGAACACTCTCCATCTTGTCTGTGTCGGTAATAAAATAGGGAGAGATGTAGCCGCGGTCAAACTGCATACCTTCAACTACCTCTACAGTTGTTTCAGTACCTTTGGCCTCCTCTACAGTTATCACACCCTCTTTCTTGACCTTGCCCATAGCCTCGGCAATAAGTTTACCTATTGAATGGTCATTATTTGCCGAAATAGAAGCTACCTGTTCTATTTTGCTTATATCATCGCCAATCGTCTTGGTTTGCTTCTGCAGGCTCTCAACAACCTTTTTTACAGCCTTGTCAATACCACGCTTGAGATCCATAGGGTTTGCACCGGCTGTTACGTTCTTGAGCCCAACACTCATAATAGACTGGGCCAGTATGGTTGCTGTTGTAGTACCGTCACCAGCCTGGTCGGCTGTCTTCGAGGCAACCTCTTTAACCATCTGTGCACCCATATTCTTGTATGGATCTGAAAGTTCAATCTCCTTGGCCACAGTTACCCCGTCCTTGGATATCTGGGGAGCGCCGAATTTCTTATCCATGACCACATTTCGGCCTTTGGGGCCAAGGGTTACCTTAACTGCATTGGTAAGCTCATCAACACCCTCTTTGAGGAGGGTCCTGGCTTCAATATTAAATTTAATCTCTTTTGCCATTTTATCAGTTTTTTGTTTGTTTTACTGGTTAAAAAAAATTACTTCTCTATAAGTAAAATGTCATCCTCGCGCATTATCAGGTAATCCTTACCGTCAAAATTGATCTCTGTTCCCGAATACTTTCCGTAAAGAACAACATCATCTACTTTAACGGTCATAGGCTCATCCTTCTTCCCTTCACCTACTGCGCGGACTGTTCCCTTCTGGGGTTTTTCCTGTGCAGATTCAGGTATAATAATTCCGCTTGATGTTTGCACCTCTGCTTCATGGGGCTCAACAAGCACTCTGTCTTTCAATGGTGTCAGCTTAATATCAGCCATTTTTTTCAGTTTTTATTAGTTAAACAAAATTGTTAAAAGTTTGCTTCCCCCTCAGCATATACTGTGCCAAACACCATTTAACACCGTCGGGGCGGCCGGCAAGCGATAAAATGGCATGATCAGGAAGGTCTTCATATCATCCGGATCCCCCGTCTACCCATATAATTCTGATATGAAGACAGTTGAGGGCTGCCACCGTGTTTGTCATGTAAATAAAAGAAGTGTCAGTATAAATGACATACTGACACTTCTCTTAATTCGTTTACCGGTATCTGCCGGCGCCCCAGTTAAATAATCCTATTCAGGATCTTCGTCAAAAGGGGGTAATTCGTCAGCAGGCAGGGCCTCCATATCTGTTGGCAGATCCGGAATGGATGTGGGGAAGGTTGGCAATGCCGACGGGTCAATGGCATTCTCAATCTGTCCCTCAATAAGAGACCTTTCTGCCTCTATCTCTCCCCGTGGTATTGTGGCCGAAGCAATAATACTAAGAAAAACCAGTGATGCAGCAAGTGTCCAGGTGGCTTTCTCAAGAAAATCAGCTGTTTTCCTGACACCCATAACCTGGTTTGAAGCAGAAAAATTGGCTGCCAGTCCTCCTCCCTTTGAGTTCTGTACGAGTACGATCAGAACCAGGAGGACTGCTGCAATAAAAATCAATACTGAAATTAAGGTAAACATAACTTTATGATTATTTAAATTTTAACTGTTATCTGTCACTGAGTTACAAAACGTTTGATTTCATCGATCCGGTCTGCAAAGTAACTATATTTTTCGGGATATTTCAAACATAATTTTTCGTAAGCATATATTGCCTTCTTGTAATGCTTTTGCTGAACATATATCCTGGCTAGCGTCTCAGTAAAAAACTCCTCGTTCTCCCTGATACTTTTTTCAGACATGTCATCAGGCAAAGCATCATATTCAAGTGGTGACCGGGGTTGAATCCTCGGCTTCTCCTTCAAAAACCTTTCAATAAGATCGGTACCTGAAGATTCACCGTCATGCTTCTGAGGAACGTCAGGCTGAGTTCCCTCAGCCGGTTCATCTGCCTGCTCCTTCACATCTTCCTGCAGTATCCCTCTTTCAGAACTTAACAGGTCGAGCCATTCAGAAAAAGAGTGAGACTCACTGCTCAGCTCCCGGGCGTGGGTTTGGTTTTTTTTTTCATCACTCCGGGTACCCCGAACCCCTTCAGGCAAGGTGCCTGCACCATCGCTGCCGGTTTCAGTGCCCGGTTTGTCAATTTCAAGAAGATCCGGTTCGTCGTCTCTGACCTTACCGGTCAATTCCGTTCCACCCGTATCTTCTTCACCGGCGGCCGAATCGGATGAACCTGTTTCCAGCCTGTCAGCATCCTCGATATCTGCCTTTTCATCAATGACAAACACATCCTGTTGTATTTGTGAGCCACCCGGCGTTGCAGTTTCAGTAACTTCCTCCTTCGCGGCCTCCCCTTCAGAGGAAATAACTTCAACAGGTTTGTCTGGATCCACGGTGATTTCATCGGGGGATTCTTCAGCCGGCCGGGCCCTGGCCCTCTTCATTTCCTCAATTTCCTTCATCACCTTGTCTGCCAGGCTATCCGTCTCCTCTCCGCTCAGGGTCCTTTCCTGTTCTGCTATCTCCTGCCCTGCTGCAACACCTTCAGCTGTGGTGCCACCGGTAGCATTTCCGTGACTGTCTTCTTCCGGTTGACCGTTTGAAATACTCACTTTAACACCCGGCTGATTGACAAGGTTGAAAAGCAGGTGCCTGTTACCGATATGGGCAGCAGAAAATTTTAGCTGACTGCTGAACCTGACATCCTGAAGATTGCCTAATGCCTTAACAAGCAACATATGAGCAGTCTGAAAATAGGGATACTCTTCAAGTACGCCCCGAATTTCTTCAAGGCTTCCTTTATCAAGTCCTCCCGGACTGTCCAGATATGAAATGAATTTATCCCTGTTCATATAGCCGGGCTGTTTGGGTTACCAGTTAACAAAGGCCCTGTTGAAAACATCTTCAACAATCTGATCTATTATCTTTTTCACAAGGTCAGTCTCCACCGCTTCAAGCCCGACCCTTGCATCATAGTCTTCATGCCTCGTAAAAGTGGTTTCAAAATCAAGGTCGGGATCAGCAGAATTTGTATATACCACCCTTACACTTATGGTCAGCCTTTCAAGGCTGGCTCTCTCATCAGCCTGAACTGCAAGGGGCTGTGACCGGTATTGTGTAATCTCACCTTCGAAATCAGCATCTCCAATATCATTCACGAGCCTCAACCGGGTCCGGGACTGGAATCTGTCCTTAAGTGCATCTGTCAGATCCTGACTAAGTGAAGGATAGATCACCGGGGCCCGGTTGTCAAAATACTGTACGGAAACCGTCTCAAGCTGAGTGGGTATTGACGCCCCGGTAAAGGAATAATTAACCGTACAGCCTGAAGAGGCCAGTATCATCACTAAGAATAAAGCAACCGCGGCTATTCTCATATATCACTCAATATCATACTGTTTGATCTTCCTGTAAAGTGTTCTTTCGGAGATGCCCAGCTCATTGGCAGCCATTTTTCGTCTTCCCCCGTATTTATCGAGAGCTTTCCTGATAAGTTCCATCTCCTTGTCTTGTAACGATAGTGACTCCTCAATTATTTCCTCGGTATCTTCAATATGCGGCGATTCCTGATGATTACCCTCCTGCAGTCTGGTACCTCCGGTATCATAAAGCCGGCCGGTGCCTGAATATAGCTTGTCCATCAGCCTGTCATCATCTATCTCAATATCATGGGGACTCTTCAATATTATCTCATGAACCAGTTTCTTCAGATCATGCATGTCACTCTTCATATCGAAAAGTATCTTGTAGAGTATCTCCCTTTCGGAGGCAAATGATTTCTCCCCGGCAGAGCTTATAAGTGCCGGAAGGGTTTCCGAAGAGTAATCAGGCAGGTATTTTCTCAGCACATCCCCATCTATCTCCCGGTCCTTCTCAATGATAGATATCTGCTCTGTAATGTTCTTAAGCTGTCTCACATTTCCCGGCCAGCTGTACTGGATCAGCATCTGCCTTGCTTCCTCGTTAAGAAGGATCTCAGGCATGCGGTAACGTTCGGCGAAATCCATGGAGAACTTCCTGAACAATATAAGGACATCCTCTTTCCTGTCCCGCAACGGGGGTATTAACACAGGAACGGTATTAAGGCGGTAATAAAGGTCTTCCCTGAATTTGCCTTCGCCCAGCAGTTTTATGATATCAACATTTGTAGCAGCGACGATCCTGACATTTGTCTTCAGCGGCTTTGATGACCCTACTTTTATGAACTCACCCGATTCAAGCACCCTGAGAAGCCTGACCTGGGTGGAAAGCGGAAGTTCCGATACCTCATCCAGAAATATGGTCCCGTTGTTTGCGACCTCAAAATATCCGCTTCGCTTGTCATGTGCCCCGGTAAAGGCACCCTTCTCATGTCCGAAAAGTTCGGAGTCGATTGTCCCTTCAGGTATTGCACCACAGTTTACAGCTATATACGGCCCATGTTTCCGTGCACTGAACTGGTGGATGATCTGGGGAAATACCTCCTTCCCGGTACCACTCTCGCCCGATATGAGAACAGAAAGATCCGTGGGTGCCACCCTGTATGCAACCTCAATGGCACGATTTAACCCTGTTGAATTTCCTATTATCCCGAACCTTCTTTTAATTGCCTGTAAATCCATTCCCGGTATATCTTTTTTTTCGCCCCGCATGCCAAAATTGCACGATTATTCTGTTCCGGGGCCCGTTTTCCATGAATTTCATGACAAATATACATGAATTTTGCATCATTTGAATATTCCATGAAAGTCAAATCTTGCATGCAAAATCGACGAAGTCAGTTATTTCAGCTTAAAATCCTCATCGGTTAACTACAGATTAATCACCGACAATACTTACCACAACTGAACCGGTAATTTCCAGTGCTGTTGTCAGGGTATGAAGGTCTTCAAACAGCTCACCGGTGACACCCGAATGGTGACTCCGTCCAACCGGCTCCATCACAAATTGCTCACCAGGGCGTGATGGATCGGCCAGAGCCCTGTATACCACCGCGGGCTGAGCTGAACTGAAATACTCCATGTCACCCGGAAATTTGTTGTTTGTCCAGTAACTGTTCCAATCCCACGACTGATTTACTTCAAAGAACACATAAAATGGTTCCTGAAGAACCGAGTCAGTCCTCGTGGCAAGATTAAAGCTCCCTGTCGGTGTGGCGCCGGTATAGGCATCAGGCACAGGGTTTTCGGGATCGGGAAGGTATAACCCGTCATCTGCCTGTATGCCACGGCGATGCCCCCAATAAGGCAGTGCTGCCGGCCTTCTGATCTCACCCGGCATCCACCGGCCCGTCGATGCATCACCATGTCCGAAAACACCTGTGGCAATAGATTCTGCAACATAAAGGGTTTGAATGAAATTACCCGAGGTATCCTCTATCCATATCGCCATCAAAGGGAAATAATGTGCCCGGCCCTTTCTGAACTCAACCTCCAGGGCGATTCCCCGGCCTGATGAGTTTGTCTCGAAAAAAAAAGGCTCTTCCTCAGGCTCAGCCGGGGGGAACATGAAGCAGGACGAAAGAGAGAACATAGAACCCGCTATAAGTGCCACGGTCATTAAGTTCAGCCCTTTAAGCCTGATTTCTTTTACACTTGTCATAACTGAATATTTTGCTGCCATTGCAGTTTGATGAGGTTACGTCTAAAACTCAATTATTATTCCTACTGTCGGCAGAATTGTGCCCTGACCGTCACTCCTTATTACCTGCATCAGGTACCGGCTCTGGTCTGAAGGATCGATCAGCGGCCTGCCGTTGCTGTCTCGTAGGGGACTGATCCTGTCGGGCTCATCAGATTTGAAGTCATATACATTCTGAACATCAAGGTACAGGAGCAATGACCAGCTGCTGAGAAAATACTGTTTGTCTATTCTGATATCAAGCTGATGAAATGCACCAAGTCTGTTGGCATTGAAACGCCGCAGATCAGGGTAAGGCATATTCTGTGCATCCCAGGCTGCCCGCAGACTTGATTTATCAGCATCAAACGGGGTATAGGGTGCCCCTCCGACAAACCTCCACTTGAAGCCTATGTCCCAGTTGCGGGGGAGGCTTCGCTGCGCCGTCAGATTGAAGATATGTCTGTTATCCCAGGCGGTAGGTGTATAGCCTCCTTCCAGGTCCATAAACTCACTCCTGACAAAGGTATATGAGAGTACCACGTTGAATTTGTAAAAATCCCGGCTCCTGGCAAGCAACTCCATTCCGTAAGACCTTCCTTCAGAAGTGGATGTCACCTCTTCATCGCCAAAAACTCCAAAGTCCCCTCCCTTGCTTGCCAGGGGAATTGAATCGACAACACTGAAAGGGTAGTTGCGGTATTGTTTAAAGAATCCTTCAACCGAGATTGAAGATGCATCATCAGGCCTCAGTTCAAAACCCGATACAAGATGGTCGGCCGACATATAGGTGATCCTGTTCTCCCTGTTTACAAGCACCCCATCGTTACTTCTGAATCCCAGTGTTGTGTATGACGGTTGCTGGTAGAACCGGCCGGTATTGAAGTTCCAAGAAAGGTCAGGAGTTATCTGGTAGGATGCTGAAAACCTCGGTGATATCTGATCCAGAAGGTTTGACATTTCAGGAGAAAAACTATTGGCATCCGCCCTTACCCCAAGTGAAAGCACCAGCCTGTCAGACAGCAGGTCCCTGCTTACCTGCCCGAAGATATTCCACTTAAAAAGGTCGAGGTAGGAGTCATAATCAATAAGGACTGGCTGGCCGCCAATGAAAAGAGTATTCATACTTTTATTTGTATACTTCGCATACTCAAAACCCAGCCCGCTTGTTATCTTGGTATTGCTGAACCTCCTGCTGGTATTCTCAAAACGGAACTTATTCTCTATTTCTGCTGATTCATAATCGATTGTCCTGACATCATCGACGTTATTGTCCCTGTACTTGTACGCACTGTTATTAAGATAATTACGACTAAGCACCCATGTATTGTAACTATTATCCATGTAACGTTTGTATACAGCACCTATCGCATAGTTCCACTGCTCGTTTACAGGCAGGTAGTCAAGTATATATCTTTGTTCCTCAGTTTCATTGGCATTCAGATTCAGCCTGAACTGATCGATTGCGCCAATTCCGATCACCGAAAACTCCCTTCTTTCATCTATGCGCGTACGGCTCTTAAACTGAAAATCGTTGTAGGTGGGCAGGAACGGAAGACCAATTACATCGAAAAGGAACTGAAGGTATGACCTTCGTGCCGAAAAAATAAATGTGGTATTGGGAGACAAAGGACCATCCATTGTAAGGGCAAGGTCAGAAGCGCCGACTGCTCCCCTGAACTGCAGCCTTTCAGGATTGCCGTCAACCTGCCGCATATCTAGAACCGAGCTCAGCGCGTTACCCCTGTTGGCAGGGAAAGCGCCGGAATAAAACTCCACCTCCCGCAGGAAGTCCACGTTTATTATACCAACCGGGCCTCCGCTGGCTCCCTGGGTGGCAAAATGGTTCAGGTTGGGTATCTCGACCTCGTCAAGGAAAAACCTGTTTTCACTGGGCCCGCCGCCTCTTACTATAAGGTCATTGCGAAATGCTGGAGTTGATGCAACACCCGGAAATGACTGGAGCACCCTTGATATGTCGCGGTTGCCTCCCGGACTCTTCTCAATTTCCGAAACACCTATCCTTCTCATCGAAACCGGACTCTCCTCACGCATCCTGAATGGAGAGGCACGTACCACAACTTCATCGATATCTATAGTGGTCTCCTCCAAAGGCACTTCAAGATACAATGTCCTGGCATTGGTAACCATCAGCTGTCCCGACACGTAAGTGCGAAAACCCACAGCCGAAACCCTAATCTCTACCATGCCGGGCTTTATTCCGGTAAACAGGAAATTTCCGTCAAAATCGCTGCTTGCACCTGTCGTGGTGTTCCATATTACTACATTGGCAAATGGGATGGGTTCATTATTGCTCGCATTGAAAACCCTCCCTCTTATAACGCCATTACCCTCTTCATCAGCAAATAGATGGACTGACAACAGGAATCCGGAAAATATGAGTATAGCAAATCTTGCAGTCATTTGTTCAGTTTTTCATCCAATTGAACAAACAACCATTCCCGGTTTTTGTTCAGTCTTATGAAGGGACTATATGCAGGCAACTTCAGGAAGTATAAAAACTTTAAATATAATATTAGTTTCCTTGTTTTGCAAGGTTCATTGACGATCCCTTGCTCTGGATTAACTGTTAATTCCAGCTCATATTAATTTTCATACCTGCACGCGGATTTCTTATCCAAATATGCCGACTCTCTGCATGACCTCCTCCCGCTCAGCAGACAGGTCGGCCGACGGAACCGCCTTTTCAAAACGGTCGATCCTGTCAAGTAACGAACGTAAAAAACGGCGGTGACTTTCGGTTGATGGGTTAAAAGGGCGGTGGCCGATCCCCTGGAGAATTGCCGTTATCTCCTTTACAAGAGGAAGTGCTTCGGGATCAACGAAGCATTCCATGAACCGTTTCCTTATGTAACCTGCACCAGCCCTGTTTATGTGGATCATATCCTCCTCATAGAAGCGGTAATCCCTCAGCTCGTCCATCACTATCTCATAGGCAGGGAAATAGGAGACATTGTCAAATCTTTCAGCAAGGCCGGCAATCGATACCATAAGGACCGACTTACTTACAAGATTTCCTGTCGGCCCATCTTTCCAGTGCCGTACAGGACTAAGCGTCAGCACTATGTTGATCCCGGGATTGATCTCTGACAACTTGCTGATGAGCGCTGTGTATGAAGCCGTAATTTCACCGGCACTCAGCAACTCATGATCAAACATGCTGTGGGGAAGCTTGTGGCAGTTCGAAACTATTTGCCCTGTCTCCTTAAGCCGGTATGCCCGGCCAGTTCCGAATGTCAGGAACAGGAAACGGGCTTTTCTCAGGAGCATAGAGGCTCTCTCAACACTTCCGTTGATATTTTGCAGACAGGTATCACGGTCTGTATGTGAAAAGCTGGTGTGGTGACTGAAACTGTACCAGAGTTCATTCCCGAAACGGAGATCGCCGGCGGTGAATTCCTTCTCTTCAGCAAGGATCATCAGTGACTGCCTGATCGATTCAGGATTGTAAAGAACACCAAAGGGGTTGACCCCTGCAGGAAACCGCAGTTCCTGAATATATGAACCTATATTCTCGGTAAAGCAGGAACCGATCCACAATGAAGGTGTATTGTAATCCATCAGGCTGCTGCTTTCACCTACATCAACCACCAGCCTGAAAGGATCTTCACTACCCGGTTTGTTCTCCATCCCGATTCTTTTTAATTTTGCTATGATTGAGATCAAGGGTAAAATTAAGTATTTACACAATAAAATCAACATATACAGTATGCAGGCAATTATCGAGATAACAACAACAAGTCATAACGGATTGTATGATATCACCAGTAAGGTAAAGGATATTCTGAAGCAGAATCCCGTAAGGTCTGGCATTGTTTCAGTATATGTTCAGGGTGCAACCGCAGGCATTATGATTCAGGAGAACTGGGACGACTCGGTGCAGAATGATGTTATCAGTCTACTCAACAAGTTGATCCCCCAAGGTGTATGGCAACATGATGCGCAGGACGGCAATGGCGACTCCCATCTAAAAGCCGGAATAGTGGGCCCTTCAGAGACCATACCCGTTATAGACGGTAAAATCGGCCTGTCAACCTGGCAGAATATCTTCCTGTGCGAGTTTGACGGGCCCCGTTCAAGCAGGAAAATTGCCGTAACGGTAATAGGAGATTAACCCCTTATTGGCGGGTTACACCCCTAAGAGCATCAAGGTTCCGCCTCAGCTGACGGTATCCGGCTCTTTTTACTGCAGATTTACTGAACAAACGCCTGTAGAAGGGCCCGGCCATTTCATACCATTCATCGGTTGTAAGCTCGAGCAATCCGGACTCCGGCTCAAAAAGCGGTTCATGGTGAGGATTAGCCTTCCTGTTCCAGGGGCAGACATCCTGGCAAAGATCACACCCGAATACGCGGTTATGCAGCTTGCTTCCGGTACCGGCCGGAAATTCGTCCCGGTATTCAATTGTAAGATAGGAGATGCATCTTCGGGCATCAACCAGTCCCGGTTCAACTATCGCTCCGGTGGGACACGCATCAATGCAAATCCTGCAGGAACCACAGTGATCCTTAGCGGGAGCATCAGCCGGAAGCTCTATGTCAACTATCAGCTCGCCGATAAAAAAGAATGAACCCGCGCCCCCGGTGATCAGGCAGGAGTTTTTCCCTATCCAGCCAATTCCCGATCGTGCAGCCCAGGCGCGGTCAAGTACGGGTGCAGAGTCGACAAAAGCCCTCCCGTTGACCTCACCTATCGTTTCGTTCATAAAACCCAAAAGCTCCTTCAGCTTATCCTTCATTACATAATGATAATCGGCGCCGTAGGCATATTTTGACAAAACGGGCGCCCCGGGGTCTTCCTGTTTTCGTGACGGATAGTAATTAAGCAGCAACGATATTACGGTTTTAGCATCGTCTACAAGCTTTCGCGGATCAACACGTTTCTCAAAATAATTCTCCATGAACTTCATGCTGCCGTGCATCCCGGCACTGAGCCACTTTTCAAGCCTCCGGGCCTCTTTTTCAAGACGGCGGGCCGGTGAGACTCCGCATGCGCCAAAACCCAGCTCAGCGGCCTTGTTTTTTATGCTGACAATATATTCTGAGTTGTCGTGCACGATCGATGATTATGTTTGACAGGTGCAAAAATAATAAAGTTTAGCCTGGCAAATATGACGACACTTTTTTAATATAGAGAGTTAAATGTATTAAATTTGTAAAAAGGCAATTTATTGTACCCAGTCTTAGAGTGCAAAACAGCATGAAGTTGATCATTCGCATCATATCAGCCGCTTTTGCCGTCATTTTCCTTGCCGGGGCGCCCCTACTCGGAGCCTACCTTGCAGGACAGGAAATCACACAGTTCCTTGATTTCCCTCCTGTTACCACCGCAGTAACAACAGAGCATGCACCATTCTCGTGGAGCGCATTTTACCTTTTTCTGGCACTGACAGCGCTTATCATTGCCCCATTCATTATAAAGATATTCACAACCCGGCATACGTTAAAAAGTGCCGGAAGCCGGGAGCTAAAGTTTCCGGCCTGGGGTTGGGCCGGACTGCTCTTAATGCTTGCAGGATGGTTGCTGGCATGGACACGTTTTCCGTGGTTCAGTCAACTTCAGACCCACACTTTCACAATTCCCTGGATTGGCTATATCATGCTTATTAACGGGATTATCTACAAGCGGACAGGCCGCTCACTTATAACCCACGAACCGTTATACCTTGCCGGCCTGTTTCTTTTCAGCGCCGTGTTCTGGTGGTATTTTGAGTTCCTGAACCAGTTCGTGCAAAACTGGTATTATGTTAATGTCGAAGCACTTGGCCAGATGGAGTTCTTCCTGTATGCAACCGTTCCGTTTGCAACAGTGCTACCCGCAGTGATAAGCACCTTCCGTCTGCTGAAGACTTTTCGTGGACTTAGCAGGGGACTCGACCACTTTATCGGCATCCCTGTAGCCCGCCCTAAAACGGCAGCCGTAACATGGTCGGTTATCGCTGCAGCAACACTTTCACTCACACCATTATTGTACGATTATATGTTTCCTGCACTCTGGCTTGCACCCCTTGTGATAATTGCTGCAGCACTTATTTTTACCGGACTGCCCACGTTTCTGAAAGATATTACAAGAGGCAACTGGAGCACTGTCTTCCTGCTGGCGCTCTCTGCGCTTATATGCGGCTTTTTCTGGGAAATGTGGAACTACTACAGCTACACCCGGTGGGAATATTCTGTCCCGCTGGTCCATAAATTCATGATATTTGAAATGCCGGTCCTCGGGTATGCAGGATACCTTCCTTTCGGGATTCAGTGCGGACTGATGGGATGCCTTGTCAGGTCAATAACAGGGACTACTCCTTCTCCCGGTGCAGATGCACGTCCATTTGCGGGAACGGAATGTTGAGACCCTTTTCGGGGAAGATCTTATAGACCTTCTCGTTCATCTCAAAGAATACCGGCCAGAAATCGGGAGTTTTTACCCACGCCCTTACAACAAAGTCGACTGAGCTGTTGCCCAGCTCTCTCAATGCAATAAAAGGCGCAGGATCCTTAAGTATCCTCTCATCCTCCTCCAGGAGTCCGGCAAAAACCTTTTTTGCAACATCGGCATCATCGCCATAGGCAATCCCGAAATTCCAGTCAACCCTTCTGGTTGGCTCAGTTGAAAAATTAGTCATAGAACCAGTGGCCAGTCCACCATTTGGAATGACAACCGTTTTGTTGTCGGGTGTTTTAAGGATAGTGTTGAATATCTGTATCTCCCTGACCGTGCCCATATGACCCTGCGCATCGATAAAGTCGCCGACCTTGAATGGCTTGAAGAGCAGAATCAGCACACCCCCGGCGAAGTTCTGCAATGTGCCCGACAATGCGAGACCTACAGCCAGTCCGGCAGCCCCCAAAATGGCGATAAACGAGGTCATCTCAACGCCCAGCATACTAAGAACACTGATAAGCAGCAGTATTTTGAGCAACACCGATATCAAATTCCTGATGAAAGATTTCAGCGATGGATCAAACTCCCTCTTATCCATAGCATTGTATATGCGCCGGCTAAGGAACCCAATAATTTTCCACCCTGCAAAAAGAACGATGATGGCGCCAACAAGCCGGGGGCCATAGCTTATTACGAGGTTGTAAATACCTTCAGCTCCGACATTTGCAAAGTCAATACTTTCCATGGTTTTTTACCGTAAAGTTACGCTAATCATTTTTTTAACCAACAATTATTACCGGCATGAGGTACATTTCAGATTACCGCCTGCAAGAGAAAATATTTACAGATTTTTCATATTTTTAGGGTTTGCTGAATTTTGATCAGTTTGAACTACCGGCACAGGGCAAAACCCTGCCATCAAATAGCTGTTTAATAATAAAAACAATCATATCATGGACAGAAACCGTTTTTTTATCCCGCTCCTGGTTTTTATTTTTACATTTTTAGCTGCCTCTGCAGTAAAAGCAGATGAATCACGAACCCTTTCGGCCGAAGTGCTGTGGGAGATGAAGCGTACCGGCTCGCCGGCAATATCGCCCGATGGCCGCTGGGTGGTTGCTCCGGTTACCCGTTACACCGTTGAGGATGACAAAAGCCATACCGATCTGTGGTTGTTTGCCTCCGACGGATCGGTTGAGAGGCAACTGACAGTATCCGGTTTTGCAGCCGGGCAACCGGTATTCAGTCCGGATGGCTCAAAACTTGCCTTTGTGAGCAGGCGTGACAGTGATGATGCTTCACAGATATACATACTCCCGCTCAGGGAGCCGGGTGAGGCCATGAGGCTCACAGAGGTGCCAACAGGAGTGAGTGCTCCCAAATGGGCAGGAGACTATATCTATTTCATCACCCGTGTTTGGCCTGAAGCGGACTGGGATGAGATGGCAGCCCGGATCAGAGAGAACCGCGACTCACATATGTCAGCCCGTACATGGAACGCACTGCCCTATGCACACTGGGACCACTGGATAGACGAGGAACGCCAGGCCCATCTCTACAGGATACCCTCCGCCGGGGGAGATGTTGAACCAATTACCCTCCCCACAGGATGGGAGCTGCCCCGCTCAAGCCAGGGAGCTTCAAGCTATGATGTGGCGCCCGATAATTCATGGTTGGCCTTCACGGCCGACAGCAAAAGAGACGGAGTTGATCCCGAGATAGATGTTTTCATTGTAAGGCCCGGCAGCAGTGAGGCGATCAATATCACAGAGGCGAATGAAGCAAGCGACGGTTCGCCCCTTTTCAGTCCCTGCAGCCGCTACCTTGCCTTCAACCAGCAGAGGATAAAAGGCTTTTATGCAGATACCAGGAGGCTGCTGATCCATAACCTGCAAACAGGCAGGCAGAGGGAGGTGACCGGAGGATGGGACAGGTCGGCTGACGGACTTGTATGGATGCCCGACGGTAACGGTCTTTACGGCGCCATTGACGATGCGGGCACCAGGAGGATATATCATATAGATGCAGACACCGGCACCCCCCGGGCAGTAACGGGCGAAACCGATTACAGCGGACTGGACATTTCCGGAAACGGAACGCTTGTCGCCCTTAACCAGAGCTTCATGTACCCGCCGCGACTGGTGGTTGTCGATACCGGCAACGGGCAAACGCGGAGAATTGACACCATTAACGATGATATTCTGGCGAATGTTGACATGGGCACATACGAATCGGTTACCTACACCGGTGCTGATGGCAACGACATTCAGATGTGGGTCCACTACCCGCCGGGATTTGACAGAAACAAAAAGTACCCGCTCTTTCTCCTCATACATGGCGGACCGCACAGCGGGATAACCGACGGATTTCACTTCCGCTGGAACGCGCAAACTTTCGCTTCATGGGGATATGTAACGGCATGGCACAATTTTCACGGCTCTTCCGGATTCGGGCAGGAGTTTACAGATGCGATCAATCCGGACTGGATCACCAGGCCATACGAGGATACCCGGAAGGCGGCAGAATGGTTTGCCGGCCAGCCCTGGATAGATGAAACACGCATGGTTGCAGGCGGAGGCAGCTACGGGGGTTACCTGTCAAGCATTCTGCTTGGGAAAGAGCATCCGTTCAATGCCCTGGTTATCCACGCCCCTGTATACAATTTCTACAGCCAGATGGCCAGCGACTTTGCCGTCCATTCAACCAGATTTGGCAACTACTGGGAGGATCCCTCGCTGTACAGTGAGCTTTCTCCCCACTATTATGCAGAGAACTTTAACACGCCTGCGCTTATAATTCACGGACAGCTGGATTACAGGGTTCCTGTCGGGCAGGCCTTCGAGCTGTTCAGGACCCTTCAGTCCAAAGGCGTTGATTCGAGGCTTATCTACTACCCCGATGAGAACCACTGGATACTGAAGCCGAACAATTCCATCTACTGGTACTCGCAGGTAAGAAAGTGGATTGAAGAATACGCTGCCCCTGGGGGAAGATAGTTGTTTCAGGTTTTCCAGGTACCCGGCAATCTGATATTGGAGCCTGGTGCAGGAGCTTCAGACCATTTTGCGCTGTATCCTGATGGCGTTGAAGATGGCGGCAAGAGCAACGCCCATGTCGGCAAACACCGCTTCCCACATGCCGGCAAGTCCCATAGCGCCAAGTCCGAGAAACACCGCCTTGACCACAAATACCATCCAGATGTTCTGCCACACTATCCGGCTGGTGGCCCGGGATATCTGCACGGCCCGTGCGATCTTTGAAGGCTGGTCGGTCTGGATAACCACATCGGCAGTTTCTATTGCCAGGTCGCTGCCCATGGCCCCCATGGCAATGCCGACATCTGCCAGGGCAATTGAGGGTGCATCATTTATACCATCTCCGGCAAAGGCCACAACACCGGCTTTACGGTCCAGGTACTCCCTTACAATCGCCGTCTTCTCCTCAGGCAGGAGGTCGCCGTGTGCATGATCAATACCCAGCTTCCCTGCTATTTCCCTTGTGATGTTGTCGCGGTCGCCCGAAAGAACCACGATCTCCTTAACACCCAGCTTATGAAGATTGGTGACTGCCGCTCCGCTGTCTTCGCGTACCTCGTCGGCAATAACAAAGTACCCCAGGTATTTACCGTCCACTGCAACGTGCACACAGGTAAAGGGGATTGATGCCGCTTCAGGCGGGATCTTCACCGAATGCATATCCATCAGCTTCCCGTTGCCGGCAATAACCTCCCTGCCTTCAATCTTTCCGGTCATGCCATGTGCCGGGATCTCCTTTACATCTTCAACCTCTGTGCCTGAAAAGCCGTTTCCTGAATATTCAACTATGGCACGGGCAACAGGATGGTTTGACCGGCTTTCCAGGGCGGCGGTGAGCCTGACAAGCTCATCTCTGTCTGCATCATAAACTTCCACCCGGGTTACCCTGAAATTTCCCTTTGTAAGCGTTCCTGTCTTGTCAATTATAAGTGTATGGAGGTCCTTCATCCGGTCAAGAAAATCGGCGCCCTTGAAAAGAATTCCGTTCTTTGAAGCAGCGCCTATGCCCCCGAAATATCCCAGCGGGATAGAGATATACAGGGCACAGGGGCAGGCAATAACAAGGAAGACAAACGCCCGGTAAACCCAGTTGGCAAAAACGTACTCTTCCACGATAAGTAAAGGAAAAAAAGTGATAAGCAGGGCCATGGCCATTACCAGCGGGGTGTAATACCTTGCAAAGCGGCGCATGAACCTTTCGGTGGGAGCCTTCCTGTGTCCGGCCTCCTCAACAAGCGCCAGTATACGCGAAAGGGAGCTGTCGGCAAAAACGCGAGTGGTGATTACCTCGATCACCCCGTCAAGGTTTACCGACCCGGCCAGAACCTTATCGCCCCGGCGGATCCTGTCGGGCCTGCTCTCTCCCGTTAATGCGGCAGTGTTTAAGGTGGCGCCTTCAGTTGTCAGCTCTCCGTCGAGGGGGACCTTCTCCCCGGGCCTGACCATGATGATCTCGCCTTTCGCGACATCATCGGGCTTAACCGTGAGCCAGTCACCATCGCGCCTTACCGTGGCACGGTCCGGCCTCAGATCAAGCAATGCCTTTATGTTTCCTCTTGCCCGGTTAACAGCGTTAGCCTGGAAAAGCTCGCCGACCTCATAGAAGAGCATCACGGCAACGGCCTCTGCATACTCGCCAATTGCAAAGGCCCCGATCGTGGCAACAGACATCAGGAAAAACTCGTTGGCAAAATCGAGTCTGAGCAACTCCCTTACTGCCCTCACCACAACAGGCGCGCCAACAGGCAGGTATGCCAGGGCATACCAAAAAATCTGCACCTGTTCACTGAAGAATTCGGCATCAAGAACACTGAATGCTATTCCTGCCGAAACAAGCAATGCGCTGAATAAAGCGGGAAAATACTGTTTGAATGAACCCATCAGAAGCTGCCTGAATTGCCGAAATAATAAAACCAGGATGTCAGAGCAGTCCCAGTTCGAGCATGGCCTCTTCGCTCATCATGCTCTTGTCCCAGGGGGGATCGAAGGTAAGGTTGATGACCAGGTCGTTTACCCCCTCAATGGCCCTCACCTTTTCATTGATCTCGGCCATCAGCTCATCAACCATGGGGCAGTTGGGAGCGGTGAGCGTCATCACTATCTCCACCTTCTGCTCATCATCCACAATTATCTCATAGATCAGTCCCAGATCATAGATGCTTACCGGTATCTCGGGATCATAAATGTTCTTGAGCACCCGGCCGACCTCCGTCTCAAGTTCAAGGTAGTTATCCTGTTTTTCCATCGTCATTCGGTTTTTCACTTTTCACCTTGTATGCCAGGGCATACAACTTCATCTGTTTTATCATGGAAACCAGTCCGTTCGACCTGGTTGGAGAAAGATTTTCCTTAAGTCCTATCCTGTCAATGAACCAAAGATCATTGTCTATGATCTCATCGGGCTTCCTGTCCGACAGCACCCGTATGAGCAGAGCAATTATACCCTTGGTTATTACAGCGTCGCTGTCGGCAGTATAGACAACCTTCCCATCGTCCATGCCCGCATGAAGCCAGACACGCGACTGGCACCCTTCAATAAGGTACTCCGGTTTTTTGTGTTTTTCATCTATAACCGGAAGTGATTTGCTGAGTTCGATCAGGTAGTTGTACTTGTCCATCCAGTCGTCGAATAACCCGAACTCATCAACTATCTCTTCCTGAACTTTTTCTATATCCATGCCAAAAAAGTGTTACTGTTTTACCAGGTTTTGCCTAAGATGCCCGCCTGCCGTGCCGGGCGGTATATGGTTTGCCATGCAACCGGAGATCACCCAAACATCTCTTTTACCTTCTCAATGGCTTCGCAAAGCCTGTCAACCTCCTCGCGCGTATTGTACATGGCCATAGAGGCCCTTATAGTACCCCTTATACCGAACCGGTCCATTACCGGCTGGGCACAATGGGTGCCGGTACGAACCGCAATGCCGAACTTGTCGATCACCATTCCCGCATCGTATGGATGTATATCCTCAAGCACAAAGGAAATAACACTGATCTTATTCCGGGCATTGCCAAAAATGTGCAGTCCCCTGACAGAAGAAAGGCGCCGGGTTGCATATTCAAGAAGATCCTTCTCATATGCGGCAATTTCTTCAAGTCCGGTTTTTTCAAGGTACTCCAGAGCTGCTCCCAGCCCTATGGCCCCGATATAATTCGGGGTGCCCGCCTCAAACTTGAAGGGAAGGCGGTTGAACGTGGTCTTTTCAAATGTTACCTGGTCTACCATCTCGCCGCCCGTCTGGTAAGGCGGTATATCCTCAAGCAGGCTTTCCTTGCCGTATAGAACCCCTATACCGGTCGGGCCGTACATCTTGTGCCCCGAGAATATGTACATATCGGCGTCCAGGTCCTGTACATCGACCTTCCCGTGCTGCACGGCCTGGGCCCCATCAATGATTACCGGCACCCCCCTTTCATGTGCAAATGCGATCATCTCCCTTACCGGGTTGACTGTTCCGATTGAATTGGCAACATGCGTCAGCGACACCAGCCTGGTCCGGTCGCTGAAAAGCTTTTCATATTCAGCGGTAATGAGTTCGCCGTCATCATTAATGGGGATTATCCTGAGCCTTGCCTTCTTCCTTTCACACAACATCTGCCAGGGAACAATATTTGCATGGTGCTCCAATGCAGAGATTATAATCTCATCATCCTTATTGACATACTTCTCTCCGAGACTGAAAGCTGCAAGGTTGATCCCGGAAGTTGTCCCCCCTGTAAAAATGATCTCATGGTCATGCCTCGCATTGATAAACCGGCGTACCGTTTCACGGGCATCCTCATACTGCCGTGTAGTCAGGTCACTGAGGTAATGTACGCCTCTGTGTATATTGCTGTTGGTCTCACGGTACACCCGGTCCATAGACTCGATAACACTCACGGGTTTCTGGGTTGTGGCTGCATTATCTAAATACGCCAGCCGCCGGTTGTGTACCGTGCTCTTGAGGATAGGGAAATCTTCTCTTATTATATCTATATTGAACTCCATATTACCCGCATTGCATTGCGCAGTTGTTGCAACGGCTCAGCTCACCTCTCAGCCGCTTGTCAACCAGATCGTCTATCCTGTCCCTGAGAGCGTCGACCTTGATATTCTGAATTACCTCATGTGTAAAGGCAAACATAAGAAGCAACCTTGCCTCCCGCCGGTCAATACCACGCGAACGCAGGTAAAACAGTGCGTTCTCATCAAGCTGCCCCATTGTAGACCCATGGCTGCATTTCACATCGTCGGCATATATTTCGAGCTGTGGCCGTGAATACATCTTTGCATCATCGGTCAGCAAAATATTGTTGTTTGCCTGGTATGCATTTGTCTTCTGTGCATCACGGCGAACAAGTATACGACCGTTAAATGAACCTGATGCATAGTCATCAAGCACTCCCTTGTACAGCTGGTTACTGAAGCAATTGGGGGCCGCATGGTCAATGTGAACGAAGTTGTCTATGTACTGACCCTTGTCGGTCAGGTAGAGCCCCATGGTCTTGTTTTCGGCGCGCTCGCCGTCAAGCCTGACATAGACATTGTTCCTGATAAATCCGCCATGCAGTGATATGGTTATGGCCGACTGTTCCGACCCTCCTTCCTGCCGGCTGAATGTGTGTGTAACCTGCGAAGATCCGTTGTGCTCATTCTGAATTCTCGTGAGACTTAACTTTGCCCCTCCCGCGGTATATATCTCGTTCACCGAATTGGTGAGGAACCTGTGGGCAGATAGGGTATGGTCACAAACAACGATCCTTGCCTCAGCGTCTTCCTCAGCTATGAACAGGTTTCTGTGCTGGGTCATAAGATCGTTTTCAGCAATCATTATATTAACGACCTGAACCGGCTTTTTAACGCTGACCCCTTTGGGGACATATATGAATATGCCATCCTGGGCAAAAGCCGTATTGAGAGAAACCAGGCCGTCTTCCGAATCACCGGCATACTTTCCGTAATGTTTCCTGACGAGATCCGGATATTCTTTGGAAGCCTGTGCCAGGCTGCCGGCAATTATCCCTCCCGGCATCTTGCCGAGCATCTGCCCGTTATTATAAAACCTTCCGTTCACCAGAAGAAGGAGATTTGTTTCAAGATCGGGCACATCACAATGGAATATCTCCCTGATATTGAAGTTTACTTTCTTTTCGCCAAAATATTTCTCCAGATCGGCGCCGAAAACACCTTCAATATCAGCATAACGGTAGTTTTCGCTTCCCTTTCGGGGAAGTCCGGTCTTTGCAAACCTTTCAACAGCATCCTCCCTGAAAGAATTCATAAGATCCGAGGAATTACTATTGATTTCCCCTGACTTCTCCCTGTAAAGGCTGATGAAATGGTCCTTTAGTGATATTTTGCTGGTTACTGTACTCATAATTCAAATTTCGATCATTTTTAAACCCGGCAACCGGAGGAGAGGCTTTCTGCCATGCTGCTGACTGCCCGGTCATATCACTGTTTACCTTCAAGCTCCTCATTCTTTACCCATTCGTAACCCTTCTCCTCGAGCAGCAGGGCAAGCTCTTTCCCGCCCGACCTCACTATACGGCCCTTGTATAGAATGTGGACAAAGTCCGGTATTATATATTCCAGCAATCTCTGGTAATGTGTGATCACAATAATTGCATTTTCCGGAGATTTAAGATTGTTTACCCCTTTTGCAACCACCTTGAGGGCATCTATGTCAAGCCCCGAATCGGTCTCATCCAGTATGGCCAGTTTAGGCTCCAGCATCGCCATCTGAAATATTTCATTCTTTTTTTTCTCCCCGCCGGAAAAGCCTTCATTGACCGACCTGCTGGTAAGTGATGAATCTATCTCAACAAGCTCTTTATTTTCCCTCATCTTTTTCAGGAACTCAGAAGCCGATAACGGTTCCTCACCCCTGTGCCTGCGCATCTCGTTAATAGCAGTTTTCATAAAATTCACCATGCTTACTCCCGGTATCTCAATCGGGTACTGGAAGCCCAGGAAGAGCCCATCCTTGGCACGTTCTTCCGGTGATTTTTCAAGCAGGTCCTCACCGTTGTACCTCACTTCTCCCGAATCAACGCGGTACAGATCCCTTCCGGCAAGCACGGAGGCAAGGGTGCTCTTGCCGGA
This sequence comes from Marinilabiliales bacterium, assembly GCA_007695015.1. Classification (NCBI taxonomy): domain Bacteria; kingdom Pseudomonadati; phylum Bacteroidota; class Bacteroidia; order Marinilabiliales; species Marinilabiliales bacterium. The sequence goes on along the minus strand of REEN01000044.1, from coordinate 49,827 downwards.
TCCGTTCGGACCCATTATGGCGTGAACTTCACCCGCTTTTACCTCAAGATTGACACCCTTGAGTATCTCTTCTCCTTCTATGGAAGCTTTTAAATCCTTGATTATTAACATTCCTTGAGTTTTACACTTTAAAAATTAAGGGTTTTTCCCAGACAGCAATCATCCAACACTGCCCTCAAGACTTATCTGCAGCAGCTTCTGGGCTTCCACTGCAAACTCCATCGGCAGCTTGTTGAGCACCTCCTTTGCATAACCGTTAACGATAAGGCCTATGGCATCTTCGGTTGAAATTCCCCTTTGGTTGCAATAAAATATCTGGTCCTCACCGATCTTTGAGGTTGTTGCCTCGTGCTCGATGATGGCGCTCTGGTTGTCTGACTCAATATAAGGGAAAGTGTGAGCACCGCATTTATCTCCAAGAAGGAGTGAATCACACTGGCTGAAGTTCCGGGCATTCCCGGCGCCCCGCAAAACCTTTACCAGTCCGCGATAGCTGTTGTTGCTAAACCCGGCACTGATTCCCTTTGAAACAATTATGCTCCTGCTGTTCTTTCCTATATGTATCATCTTGGTACCGGTATCAGCCTGCTGATGGTTATTGGTTACAGCAACTGAATAGAACTCACCCGTGGTATTGTCTCCTTTGAGTATGCAGCTTGGGTATTTCCACGTTATCGCCGAACCGGTTTCAACCTGTGTCCACGATATCTTTGAATTATCTCCCTCACAGATACCTCGCTTTGTGACAAAGTTATAGATGCCGCCCTTGCCGTTTTTATCACCCGGGTACCAGTTCTGAACCGTCGCGTACTTCACTTCAGCATTTTCCATGGCAACTATTTCCACAATAGCGGCATGAAGCTGGTTCTCATCCCGCATCGGGGCAGTGCAGCCTTCCAGGTAACTAACATAGCTGTTGTCTTCGGCAACGATAAGAGTACGCTCAAACTGGCCGGTATTTGCAGCATTTATCCTGAAGTAGGTGGACAGCTCCATGGGGCAACGTACACCCTTTGGTATGTAGCAGAATGATCCGTCGCTGAAAACTGCTGAATTAAGTGCAGCAAAATAATTATCGGTGTATGGAACAACCGATCCCATATATTGCTTCACAAGGTCAGGATACTCACGCACCGCTTCACTGAAGGAGCAAAAGATGATCCCCATCTCTGCCAGGGTCTCCTTAAAGGTTGTCTTGACAGAAACACTGTCCATAACGGCATCAACAGCGACACCGGCAAGCTGCTTTTGCTCCTGCAGCGGTATACCCAGCTTTTCAAAGGTTTCAAGCAATTCCGGATCGACCTCATCAAGACTGTCCAGTTTGGCTTTCTGCCTGGGAGCCGAATAGTATATATGATCCTGGTAGTCAATCACTGGAATATCAAGGTGGGCCCAGCGGGGCATCTCCATCGTAAGCCAGTGCCTGTAGGCCTTTAGCCGGAACTCAAGCATGAATTCCGGCTCATTTTTCTTTTCAGATATCGTCCTGACAACATCCTCGTTAAGTCCCTTTCCTATGGAATCCTGCTCAATGTCGGTATAGAAGCCGAACTTATATTCCCCGGAAGTTACCTCGCTCAGTATTTGATCCTGTTCGTTCTGCATAAATTTATGAAACCGTATTATTTTATCAGGCCTTATTGATAACTTTGCATCCTGTTACGTTAAAGGCGCTCCTGCATTTGCCAAATTATCAGATTAAACGAATTGAATTAATCTAAATAAGTGCAAAGTTAGTAAAATAGTAACAAATTTTGTCCGCAATTGTTAACAGCTTGTTTCAAAACCAAAGATGAAAAAAAAGAAAAACAAGATAAAAGAACTGGGAGAATTTGGGCTGATAAGGCATCTTACATCGGATATCACGATGAAGAACCCCAGCACCCTTAAAGGACCCGGCGATGATGCCGCCGTACTTGATTACGGAGGAAAGCTTGTAGTTGTAACCAGTGATATCCTGATGGAGGGGATACATTTCAATCTGATCTACACTCCTATGAAGCATCTGGGATACAAGTCTGTTGTTGCAAACCTTTCTGATATCTATGCCATGAATGCCAGGCCGAGGCAGATAATAGTATCATTGGCTTTCTCCTCAAAGCTTACCCTGGAGCAGGTAGAAAACCTCTATGCCGGGATAAAGCTGGCGTGTGAAACATACAATGTTGATCTGGCCGGCGGCGACACCTCCACCTCCGTAACCGGGATGGCAATAAGCATCACTGCAATAGGCGAGGGAGAGAAAAATCGGATCGTATACCGGAACGGAGCAAAGAAAAATGATCTTATTTGTGTTTCAGGTGATCTGGGTGCGGCTTATCTCGGACTTCAACTGCTGGAGAGGGAGAAAAAGATATACCTCAATAATCCTGAGGTTCAGCCTGAACTGGAAGGATACGAGTACCTGCTGCAAAGACAGCTGAAACCTGAACCCAGGGCCGATATCATTGAGTATTTCAGGGAGCATAATGCAAAGCCATCTGCAATGATAGATATATCTGACGGCCTTTCATCAGAAGTCATGCACATATGTAAAGAATCAGGTACCGGATGCAAACTCTTTGCCGAACATATTCCAGTTCACAGTGAAACAGAAAAACTGGCAGCAGAATTCAATATAACCCCGCTTGTTGCAGCTCTGAACGGAGGAGAGGACTATGAGCTTCTGTTCACGGTATCACCTGGTGAATTTGTAAAGCTTAAGGAGAACCGGGACATAAGAACGATCGGACATATAACTGACAGGGAGAGCGATTGCAACCTGATCACCCATGACGGTTCGTTCATTCCACTTCAGGCACAGGGATGGAATGCCTGGCATGATAAGGACTGATCTTCGGCCTGATCAGGCGTCATCTTCCTCCCGTGGATCTGTTTCAGGATCATACCCCTTGATTATTCCCCTTGTTGATTCCCTGACAAACTCCACGACAAGATCCCTTTCATTACTTTGCGGAAGTTCACTGAGTATCCTCTCTATTGCCTGCGAAGTATTCAGCCCTTTCTGATAGAGTATCCTTAAAACATCCTGTATGGCATAAATCGTTTCATTACTGAAGTTTCTTCTTCTGAGCCCTATTGCATTAACTCCAACATACCTGAGTGGCTCGCGCGATGCCCGAATAAAGGGCGGGATATCTTTCCTTACCTTTGAGGCTCCCCCAACCATTGTATGTGCACCGATCCTGCAAAACTGGTGTACGGCTGTCATGCCGCCGATAATTGCAAAATCTCCAACTTCAACCTCGCCGGCAAGTCCCACACTGTTAACAAGAATCGAGTTATTCCCGATCAGACAGTCATGGGCAACATGAACATAGGCCATTAGCATGGTGTTGCTTCCAACTGCCGTTCTGCCCTTTGCGGCAGTACCCCGGTTAACTGTAACGCACTCCCTGATTATGGAGTTATTGCCTATCTCGGCATAGCTCTCCTCACCCCTGAATTTGAGATCCTGTGGGATAGCTGAGATAACGGCACCGGGAAAGATTTTGCAGTTTTTGCCTATCCGTGCACCATCCATTATTGTTACATTCGGGCCTATCCAGGTGCCGTCGCCAATAACAACATCTCCTTGTATGGTCGTAAATGCCTCTATTACTACGTCCTTGCCTATCTTCGCATCCGGATTGATTACATTCAGCGTTTTACTCATTAATTAAGCTTATGATTATTCTTTATTCCTGATTATCTGGGCCATCAGTTCCCCTTCCGCGGCAACCTCATCTCCGACGAATGCCCGCCCGAACATATAAACAATCCCCCTGCGCACCGGGGCCAGGTATTCAAGTTGAAAAACCAGGGTGTCGCCAGGAACCACCTTGCGCTTGAACTTCACCTTGTCTATTTTCAAAAAATAGGTTGAATATTTTTCAGGATCAGGCACCGATGTCAACACGAGTATACCCCCGACCTGGGCCATTGCCTCAACCTGCAGCACACCGGGCATTACAGGTTCATCAGGGAAATGCCCGACAAAGAAACCCTCGTTCATAGTCACATTTTTCACTCCCACGATGGTGGATTCGGTCACTGCCATGATCTTGTCAACCAGCAGAAAGGGCGGTCTGTGGGGAAGTATTCCCATTATCTGGTTGATGTCAAAAACAGGTTTGGCTTTGGGATTATATTCAGGAAAAACCGTCCTTTTCTCCTCTTCCTTTATCATTTGCCTAATTTTCCTGGCAAGCTTGTTATTTGCATAGTGTCCGGGGCGGCTGGCCACGATCCTTCCTTTGATCGGGCGCCCGATCAGGGCAAAATCACCTATTATATCCAGGAGCTTATGCCTTGCCGGTTCATTGGGAAAGTAAAGGTCTACATTGTTAAGCACCCCCTCGGAATTTCTTTTAATCCTCGGTTTGTTGAAAAGGTCGGCAATACGGTCCAGCTCCTCCTGCGGGACCTCCTTATCGAGTATTACAATTGCATTTTCAAGGTCACCGCCTTTGATAAGATTATTTTTAAGGAGAAACTCAAGTTCGTGAAAAAATACAAAAGTCCGGCACGGAGAAACCTCACTTTCAAAATCCTGCAGTCCGGACAGGGAGGCATACTGGTTTCCAAGCACCTTCGAATTATAGTCAATCATAACATCGACAGAGAGCCTGTCGTCAGGAAATATAACTATCTCAATCCCCTTTTCCTGATCCGCCCAGACTATCTTCTCTTTTATCTCATAATAGTTCTTCTCCTTTTCCTGTTCAACAATACCCGCTTCCTTAAGGGCGCGCACTATGAACTTGGAACTGCCATCTATTATCGGTGTCTCCGGGCCATTGATCTCCATGAGTATATTGTCTATTTCCAGCCCGTACAACGCAGCCATGACATGTTCAATGGTCCCTACCTTAACCCCGTTCTCTTCAATGGTCGTTCCACGCGATGTATCAGAAACATATTCGGCCCATGCATGCAGTTCCGGTTCACCGTCAAGATCGATCCTTTTGAATACATAACCATGATCAACAGGAGCAGGCCTGAATGTAAGGTCAACGTTCACACCGGTATGCAATCCCTTTCCACTTAAGGTAACCGACTTATTTAGAGTTTTTTGTTTTTTTGCCATCTGGGTGGTTATAACAGAAATTCTGATAAAAATTTCCGCAATATACAAATTTTCAACTAAATCGAAGGAAACTGGTACCAGTTTTTACCTGAAATTACCATAGCCCGGTGATTCTGCAGGATCTCTCATTACCAGAAACCGGACCATTTTATTACCTGATCTAAGCTCACTCCTTTTTCCTGTTTCCGGCTTCTCCAAGTTCTCTTTCAATTCTCTCAAGCCTGCTGTAGATCTGTGGCAATTTCCTGAAGAATACATATGACCTTTGATAACTGCTGTACCGGAATGACGGCGAACCCTGAACAGTAGTGTCCTTTTCATTTATACTGCCACCAACACCCGATTGGGCTGCGATCCTGGTACCATCGGCAATATTAAGGTGACCGACAATACCTGCTTGTCCGCCGATCATGCATCCTGCACCGATCCTGGTAGATCCGGCAATCCCCGATTGAGCAGCAATTACAGTATTCTCTCCGATCTCAACATTATGAGCCACCTGTATCAGGTTATCAAGCTTTACTCCCCGCCTTATGATTGTAGAACCGATCATGGCCCTGTCGATTGTACAGTTGGCGCCTATCTCAACCTGGTCTTCTATAACCACATTTCCTACCTGCGGTATCTTCTTGTAATTCATGCCGGTTTGCGGGGCAAAACCAAAACCATCACTGCCAATCACAACACCTGCATGCAACGTGCACTCCTTGCCGATAACGGAATCATGATAGATCTTTACGCCCGGATGAATAACGGTATTATTACCTATCGTGACATTCTCCCCGATATACGAATGGGAATGTATTATCACGCTGTCACCAATTACAACACCTTTGGATATAACCGAAAAATGGCCTATGTAGACATTTTTGCCCGTTATGGCAGAGCTGTCTACAAAAGCGTTTTCGGTAACTCCTGCCGGAGCGGGTTTCATCTGCTCCCTTAATTGCAGCAGAGCTGCAATGGCCTGGTAGGCATCATCAACCCTTATCAGGGTGCAACCTAATCTTTTTGAGGGCGTAAACTCCCTGTTTACAAGAACCACCGATGCCTTAGTGGTATATAGGTACTTTTCATATTTCAGGTTTGACAGGAAGGTCAGGGTTCCCTGCCTTCCTTCCTCAATTCTGGAAACATCATCAACCGTCACCTCACTATCCCCCTCCACTGTACCCTTCAGGTATTCCGCTATCTGTCCTGCTGTAAAATGCATCTTTTTAACATATTATTATCCAGGCCTTAAGCCTGAAACTATCAATTACAATTCAATTACATTGCTCCGTATCTTTCGGGTAGCAAAGAAAATACTTTTTAACTATTTTGATAACACCGAAACATTAAGCATATCCGAGGCTTCCAAAATACCGGCAAGCTCACCTGAATTAAAAGAAAACTTATGTTTTAATGCAGACCCACGGGAGCAGAGAGCTTAACATTTTTATACAGTCGCAAAAATAAGTAAGATTTGTCATTTATCCCCTTCGTTAAGGGAAATGTTCTAATTTTCAGTCGCATATTTTTGTGTTTTCGGTAATTATTTATATTTTTGCAGGTTGAATGTTGAAGAGTAATAAGACGTAGGGGACTAAAGTCCCCTATTTTAATAGATAGTACCGGAATGATCGGCAAAGAAAAGATACAGGAGCTGGTTTGCAGACATACTGAGGGAACAGGGCTCTTCCTTGTGGATATTCATGTATCACCATCCAACAGCATCAGGGTGCTGGCAGACAGCAAGGAGGGCATCACCCTGGAGGAGTGCGTGCAACTATCAAGGGCTATTGAAAGCAGCCTGGACAGGGAGGCTGAGGATTTCAACCTTGAAGTCTCCTCACCCGGACTGTCAGAACCGCTTAAGGTGATACCCCAGTATGAAAAGAACATTGGCAGGGAGCTGGAGGTATTATCAGTCGACGGAAAGAAGATAAGGGGCAGGCTCACGGGGCTGAGCGGCAAGGGTGTGATCATTGAACAGCTCGTCAAAATAAAGGGAGATAAGAAAAAGCCTGAAATTAAACCGGTAAAAAGTGAACTCGGCTTTGACAGCATCAAAACCGCTAAGCTTGTAATAACATTTAAATAATTGGAAAAGATAAATTAAGATGGAAAATTTGAATCTCACAGAACCATTTTCTGAGTTCAAGGAGCTGAAGAGCATAGACAGGGCGACAATGATGAGCGTGCTTGAAGATGTTTTCAGAAGCATGCTGATCAAATATTTTGGTACTGACGAGAACTTTGACATTATTATCAATATAGACAAGGGTGATTTTGAGATTTGGAGGAACAGGGAGGTTGTGGAGGACGGAAGCGTTGAGGATCCAAACCTGCAGATACCGATTTCCGAAGCACAGAAAATTGATCCGGAATATGAGATGGGGGAGGAAGTCACCGATGAAGTAAAACTTGCAGATTTCGGCAGAAGGGCTATACTGGCCCTGCGCCAGAACCTCACTGCAAGGATCATGGAGCTTGAAAAGAATAATGTTTACCTGAAATACAAGGACCGGATCGGCGAAATAGTCACCGGAGATGTATACCAGGTATGGAAACGGGAGATACTCATTCTCGATGACGAAGGGAACGAACTGATACTTCCCCGCACAGAGCAGATCCCGACCGACTACTTCAGAAAGGGTGACACTATCAGGGCCGTGGTCATCAAGGTTGAAATGAAGAACAATATACCGCTTATTATACTGTCAAGAACCTCTCCTGTTTTCCTTGAGAGGCTTTTCGAACTTGAAGTGCCGGAAATATATGACGGACTGATAACCATTAAGAAGATTGTCCGTGTGCCCGGCGAAAGAGCGAAGGTTGCCGTCGAATCCTATGATGACCGAATCGATCCGGTTGGGGCGTGTGTGGGTATGAAAGGTTCCCGGATACATGGCATTGTCAGGGAGCTCAAAAATGAGAATATTGATGTTATAAACTACACAACCAATGTCCAGCTTTATATTTCCAGGTCGCTCAGCCCCGCAAAAATAAGCTCCATTAAAATAGTTGAAGATGAAAAGCGGGCCGAGGTATTCCTCAAGCCAAACGAAGTATCCCTGGCTATCGGCAAAGGCGGTCTCAACATCAAACTTGCGGGTCAGTTAACCGAGTATGAAATAGATGTATTCCGGGATACTGAAGGTGAGGATGAAGAAGATGTTAACCTGGATGAATTCGGCGACGAAATAGAAAGTTGGATCATTGACGAGCTAAAGGCAGTTGGATGCGATACAGCAAAGAGTGTACTTGAACTGCCGGTTGAGGATCTTGTAAAAAGGACCGATCTCGAAGAGGAGACAATCCGGGAAGTGGTCAAAGTTTTAAAGGCGGAATTTGAATAACTGTCAATGAAGCGAAATACCCCTTTTGGGGGAATTACAAATACGAGAGGTTTTTAATATGTCAGAGGTAATCACTACAAAAAGACTTAGCAAGGTAGCAAGGGAGTTTAACCTTGGGATATCAACTATTGTTGAGTTCCTCAAGAAAAAGGGATTTGACATTGATGCCAACCCGAACACCAAGGTTACTGAAGAACAGTACCACCTTTTGCTGAAGGAATACAGTTCAGAGATCAGTGTGAAAAAAGAGTCTGAAAAGATAAGTCTGAGGATTGCCCGTGAGAAGAAAGAAAGCATATCCATTGATGATGAAGAAAAGCAGCCCTCTGATGAGGAAGAAACAGAGCCATCTGAGAGTGCTGATGAAGTTCTCATAAAAGATACAGCAGCCAAAAAGCCTGCTGAACCTGACACAGCCAAGCCTCCCGTCGAAAAGAAAGATGAACCTGCAGAAGAGGCTAAGGAAGAAGTACCCTTGCCGGAAGAACCGGAGGAAGATCCTCAGGTCACAGAAAAAGAAGAGGAGGGACCTGGTTTGAAAATTGTTGGGAATATCGATCTTGACAGCATCAACCAGAAGACCCGCCCTGGAAAGAAACCCAAATCCGCAGAAAAAGAGCAGAAAGAGAAAGTTAAGCCGCCCGGGGATGAGAAGAAAGAGGTCACTGAGAAGGACCAGGAACCGGATGCAGTAACTGAAGAGAGGGAACCGGAGAAAAAGGAACCTGAAAAAAAGGAGCCTGAAAAAGAATTGCCTGAAGATGACGTTTTTAAGCACAAAGTAAAAAAGCTGTCCGGGCCCACTGTAATCGGTAAAATTGATCTGCCTGTAAAGGAGAGGAAAAAACCTGTTGCATCATCAAGCGATACTGAAAAAGGAAAGAAAAAGAAGCGGAAACGGATACGCAAAGACACCTCAGATGCGGGCATTCCATCCGAAACCCCAGGTACTGTTGCGGGCGACCAGAAGAAATCAAAGCTAAGAAAAAGTAAGAAAAGACCGGTAAGACATGAAATCAGTGAAGAAGACGTTCAGAAGCAGATAAAGGACACACTTTCCAGATTGACATCAAAGGGCAAATCAAAAGGAGCGAAATACAGGCGCGACAAACGCGAGATGATGAGCCAGAAACAGCAGGAAGAGTCCGAGAAGCTCGAGATGGAGAGCAAAACCCTGAAGGTAACAGAGTTTGTCACGGTCAACGAGCTGGCCACGATGATGGATGTGCCTGTTAATGAAATAATTTCCTCATGCATGAGCCTGGGCCTTTTTGTATCTATCAATCAAAGGCTCGATGCTGAAACCATCGCACTTGTTGCAGAAGAGTATGGATTTACGACCGAGTTCGTAAGTGCCGATCTTCAGGAGGATATAGACCTTGACGACGACCATGACGATGAAGCAAGTCTCACAGATCGTTCCCCTATCGTAACAGTAATGGGTCACGTCGACCACGGTAAGACATCTCTTCTGGACTTTATACGCCAGGCCAATGTGATTGCTGGAGAAGCAGGGGGCATCACCCAGCACATCGGAGCCTACAGTGTTGAGATTGATAATGGTAAAACAATAACCTTCCTTGATACTCCCGGGCACGAAGCATTTACCGCCATGAGGGCGAGGGGTGCCAGGATAACGGATATTGCCATAATAGTTATCGCAGCCGACGACAGTGTAATGCCCCAGACAGTTGAGGCAATCAATCATGCACATGCTGCAGGGGTACCGATAGTCTTTGCAATAAACAAAATTGACAAGCCCGGTGCCAACCCTGAAAAGATCAAGGAACAGCTCGCGAACATGAATTTCATGACAGAAGACTGGGGTGGTAAATACCAGTCACAGGAGATATCGGCAAAGAGCGGGACCAACATCGACAAGCTCCTTGAAAAAGTGCTGCTTGAGGCAGAACTGCTTGAGCTGAAAGCCAATCCCGAAAAACTGGCATCAGGCACTGTAGTCGAATCTGAACTTGACAAGGGCCGGGGATACATCACCACCGTTCTGGTTCAGACCGGCACACTGAAAATTGGCGACATTCTGCTTGCCGGAACACACTACGGGCACGTCAAGGCCATGCACAACGAACGGGGTAAGCCCATAAAAGAAGCAGCCCCGTCAACCCCGGCACTGGTGCTCGGCCTTAACGGTGCACCGCAGGCAGGGGATAACTTCAATGTTATGGCTACCGACCGGGAGGCAAGGGACATTGCAAACAAGCGGGAGCAATTGCAGCGTGAACAGGGGCTGCGTACCCAGAAGCACATAACACTTGATGAGATTGGCAGGAGAATTGCCATAGGCAATTTCCAGGAGCTCAATATAATAGTCAAAGGTGACGTTGATGGCTCAGTCGAGGCAATATCTGATTCGCTCATTAAGCTGTCGACCGATGAGATCCAGGTACGGATAATCCATAAGGCTGTTGGACAGATAAGTGAGTCGGATATCCTGCTGGCAGCCGCATCAAATGCCATTGTAGTAGGTTTCCAGGTACGGCCGTCACTGGCAGCCAGAAAACTCGCAGAGAAGGAAGAGATTGACATCAGGTTGTACTCGATCATCTATGATGCAATAAACGAGATTAAATCCGCAATGGAAGGGATGCTGTCGCCCGAGATTAAAGAAGAGGTCGTTGCAACCCTGGAGGTAAGGGAGACCTTCAAGATCACCAAGGTAGGAACAATAGCCGGCTGCTTTGTCAAAGACGGCAAAATCCACCGCAATACTAAAATCCGCCTCATAAGAGACGGGATAGTTGTACACTCAGGAGAACTCGGCTCCCTGAAGAGATTCAAGGATGATGTCAGGGAGGTAGCTTCCGGGTATGAATGCGGGCTGAATATTACCGGCTACAATGACATCAAGGTAGGCGATATCATTGAAGGTTACAAGGAGGTGGAATACAAGAAAACACTCTGATCGCTATCCCGGTTAAACAAAAATAAAGTCTTTCAGGATAATGCCGTCCAGGTTCCGGCATTCAGGCCGGGTTAAAGGATATCAGGCATCAATCAGGCCCCTGTACTGATCTGCAGTCAAAAGCGAATCAACCTGCGAAGGATCTGACATCCTGATCCTGATCATCCAGCCCTCCCCGTATGGATCCTTGTTAATTATATCAGGAGTCTCTGCAAGCTTTGAATTAACTTCGTCAACCTCGCCTGACACAGGCATAAACATATCAGACACGGTCTTGACCGCTTCAATGGTTCCAAATACCTCGTCCTTGTCCAGGGTATCCCCTTGGGTCTCAATCTCAATGAATACTATATCGCCAAGCTCTCCCTGGGCAAACTCGGTAATACCTACAACTGCAACACCATTTTCAACCTTCACCCATTCATGATCTTTTGTGTACTTCAGTTCAACCGGAATTTCCATATCGAATAGTTTTTAAGGAATTATGTATTCAACAATTGCCATAAGTCCCAAAAGTAAACATTTTTTAGAATTTCCAAGCACGATTCTGCCAACAGATGTTAACCCTGGCAGGCCGGCTGCCAACCGCCGTCGAAAAACCAACCGGGCAATCAATCCTCATCTTCACAATTATGGTATAAGAGTAAAGCGCAGACTGAAACCAAAGCTGGTATTGGTTGTGGGAAATGACAAACTTACAATGGGACGGTTTATTACACGGTCTAAAAAGAGCCTTACATCAAACCGGTTGCTTATGACATAGTCGGCAGAAGCGTTGAGAGATATAACAGTCTGGCCGGCAGTGGGCTGAACTCCGTCTTCGGCCAACCTCCGAACTATGGTCATATTCTCCCTTATGGAGAGATCGGCCCGCAGGTTGAGGTCGCTCCTCAGTTCCCTCTGGACACCACCCGTCCTGTAAGCTATCTGCACATCCCTGAACCTGTAACCGATCCCCATGACCACTTCGTCACTTTTAAGCTCAGAAATCTGGTTGTTTGCAAGGCTCAGTGTAACCGTCCTCGATTTTCTCAGAGCCGCCCTGGAGGTGAAATTGTTGTTCCATGTTACATCTATATTAATAAGAGGATCAAACCTCTCACTTATTGCAACCGAAGAAATGTCATGTTCGGGAACAAAATATCCCCTCACCTTGTCCCTTATTATTCCAAAGCCGTCTTCCCCCTCCAGATAGTTCAGGTTGGTCACATAATTTGAGATACTGTAGGTTGACCTGTAAACATGGTTTATGCTGGCCGATTGCATGATAAGGTTCAGAAGGGGGGCACGCGCAAGTCCGTCATACACAATTCTCCAGTTAGGCATGGGTATCAACGGGAAAGTTTTGAGTGACACATTCATCGGATCAATTTTACCGTAGGCAGCCAGGAATGCAGGTAAAAGCACATCCTGTGAAAGGCTTCCGTAACCATCCGGGAAACCTTCCTCATCAATAAGTCCCGGGTCATACATGTCTGAGTACCCTCTCTGCTCTGCAAACCTCATGGCTATCACACGCCTGTACCTTTGAAAATCCTCATAAGCCTCCGAAGCATAAGCATTGTCGCCCGAAGGTTTTTCAAAAGCTGTTCCCAGTGACAGAAATGAAATATTGAAGTTCCCCGAATTAAATTTATTGCTGGCATAAAAAGTACCGTGCCTGTCGGCATAATAATACTCCTGCATATTTTCGACAAAAGTACGGCTTGCAGTAAGATCTATCCTGAAACCCGGAATGGGCTCAATCGTGCTTCTGAGGTTAAAGGTATTGCTGTGGCTCATCAAAAAGGGCTCATTCAGGGTGGTGTCGGTGGTCATCCACCCGCGGCGGACTGCCTGCCAGGCAAATTCAGGATCCTGGTAGCCCAGTATGAACGGGATCCCGGGAGCAATATGGTCATCAAAACCGCGGGTTCCCAGTATGTCGGTGCCAGGCAGGTATCCATGCAATACTGTGCCGTCTGTATGTGAATAGGATATGCCTATGTTCTGGACCGACATGAGCAGCCTTGAAGCGTGCTCGGCAATTTTGGTGAATATCGATTCCCTCACCTCAACAGTGCCTTCAACAAGTATGGTAGCTCCTTCAACATCAGTTTCGGGAGTAAATACGGCCCTCCTCTCATTGATAATATCGGTGCTGCCCCTGACCGGTCTTCCCTGGGCATCCTGAATCCTTACGGAGACCTCTTCGGTGTTCAGATTGTGAATAATGTTTTGCGGCCTGTTCGCGGTAAGGTTCACATTGGCCCGTTCATACCACACCTTCCTGAACTCAGGCTGCGGCTGCTCCTGCTGCCTGCCCGTGGCAGCCTGCATCTGCCTGGTTCTCTGGTTAACCCGCTGAAAATAATCAACCTTGTTGTACAGGTTAAGAAGGTTGAACTGAGCGTTCAACTGACTTGTATTACTGTTCCTTATTACATTGCCAAGGTTTATGCCAAGAGAATCCGGCAGAATAAGTCCGGTATCCCACCCGTAGGATGCATTGTACCGGGCAGTAACATTTACCCAGTTAAAAAACGGTATCTTGTTAAGAGGCAATGTATAGGTGAGATTGGCCGAGTGGAAGTACTGGGTGGTGCGTCCCAGGTTCTGGAGGTTGATCATGACAGAGTCCCTCCATCCCCTGTAACCATCAGGATCCCTGTAACGGTCAACTATTCCCTCGGGTTCATCTATACGGGCTGTATTGGTTGCCGAGAACTCAAAACGTAACTGCCTGGTGATGTCAAACCGCATATCATAGAACCTGTTCCAGAGGAAGTCCTTCTGATATGTCGGCAGGATGAGGAAATCAGGATTGTTAATATTTCTGAGCTGTCTTGCATGGTAATGCCTGTTAAGGTCTGTCCTGAAAGAGATGTATGAAGGTGCATAGTAGAAATTAAAGTCCCTCAGTATCCTGAGCGCAGGGGAGCTTAATATTCCCCAGTTGCTGAACGGGGTGACGTTTTGGGGACTAGCAGTATAGTTGTAGTTGATCCCCCCCCTGTAATTTCGTTGCAGCCGGTAATCGGTATTGATGTTCCTGCCGTACATCTCGCTGTAGGCATAGTTGATTGACCAATTGGCCAGGCTGTAGAATCTGGGCGGGCCATCGCCCCTGGCAATCTGCACATTCGTAAAATTAAGGCTCTTTCTCTGGGTGTAATCCTGTGCCATATCCCTTATCGAATCCCTTTCCCTCCGGGTTTCAGCGAGATCAAGAGCATCCTGCAGTGGCACATCAGGGTCGAGCGGATTATACCTGGGGTTGATGAACCCCTCTGAATAGCCAATATACATCGGTATGCGCACCCCCGAATCTTCAGGGAAGAACCTGCCCAGCTCCAGATTTGTTGAGACATCATACTGGTTGACCTGTACCTGCTGTCTCTCATTTACCTTCTGTTCAATACTTCCGAAACCAGGTTGGCTTGTTGATCCGGCCACTGTAACCGACCCCAGGTCGGCAAGCCTTGCCGTGACCCGGGCATTAGCAGCCCACCCTCCCTCATCGTTGAAATGTGAGAGGCGCAACTCATTAACCCATATCTCTCCCGACTTAGGCATCCCGTCATCCCCCGGAAGGGGATTGGTATTGCGGCCGGGATTCCTTACCCCGATCATCATGGTGCGGACATTGCTGAGATTAGGGTTGCCTACAACCCTCACCCTGTTTTCTCCGTCCATCCGCATAAAAACCGATGACATGGTTATTCCCGACCCCGGCACCTGCATCTGCCTGTTCCTCTCCTGCTTCAGCTCCTGGAAAATATCAAGCTCAATATCGAGCCGGTTTTCCCTGGGCCATACTGCTATCCTGTCACTCTCACGGTTGTTGTTATACCGGCCGGGAGGGGTAACCCTCAATGGGATCTCATACTCGTAATAGTTGTTCCTGTAGTCGGTTCCCAGTCTTACAAACACAGTCAGATCGCCATCATTCAGCAGATCGCCCGGCAGCGCGGCAGCGTGGACCTCCATCTGTATCCTCCTGTACTGCCTGATGTCAAGATTCATATTCTTGAATGCCGCCCTTGCATCTCCATCCTCAAGATTCTCAACCTTCAGCACCATAGACTGTTCATTGAGCTGCTGCAACTGCGGGTTTGTGGGATCGATCACCCTGTCAATGCCCGGCGGAAGAACATAGTTAACGGGTGTCTTGCTTGCATTCTCCTCAATGTTCACAGCCGAGATATCAAAAGTCCCCGTTGAAGGATCAGGATGAGCCAGCCCCTCCTGCCCTTCCATAAGCGACAGGTTGTACTGACGCCAGTCGCTCCTTACCAGGTCGAGCCTGGCAAACCTCATCACTACCGGATCTTCAAACCCGGTAAGGAACATTCTCATGAACCTGATCGACTTGAAGTCCTGGATCGGACCAACCGCATTCTCGAAATCAGACAGCGGGATCTTGAACTGGTACCAGTTTACTGCAGACTGTTCCCCGTTTGGGAAATTGACAGTGGTGCGCACCGAGTCAACAACATAATTATGCCCGACCCTCAGATCTCCGGGTCTTATACTGACCCGGTACTGGAAATAGGCCTCAGAACGGTTAAGTGTATTGTCGCGGTTTATATCTTCGGTGTTCGGGAGGGTTGTTGCAGAGGTGGGGTAGGATTCGGGCGACTGCTCAGAGGTGGGCGAATTCCCCTCCATATTGTTGTAGTACATGTACCTGGAAAGGATGTCCGCCTCCATGGCATCCCACTCCCTGCCCCTGAAATAGCGGTAATTATCGCTCGAAGGATCCTCCCAGGCACTCTCAAAGGCCGGCGAATCCTCCCCGAAAATCTGGGCTATCTCATCAAGGAAATCGAAAAAGAACGAACGTTCGTCTACCGTTCGAAGACCGTCAAGTCCGACATCCTGAAACTCACGGGCCTGGGGATTATTGTCGAAAGCGTTCACAAGCGACTGTTGTGTGGGCACCCGGCCCCATGCCGTGGTATCTACATCTACTACCAACTCGCTGGCAGGCAGTCCGTTCTCAAAACTCTTGCGCCCATCTTTCAGGATATCCTCAGAAACGTTGCCCAGGTTTATGTAAAAATCGCCCCCCGAGTGGTCTGCCATATCTTCAATGAACGGGTCCATAAGCCAGAATTCAACGTATTCGATATTGGCAGCTTCAAAATCGGTCGTATGGAGGGCCCTCATGATGCCTCCCCAGCGGCTGGAAGGATCCATAAGCCGCCCTTCCTCATCGATCCCTGCCGAATATGCCGACGGACTGACATCATAATTGTAGGGCCCGCGGTGGCTGGGATAGTAGGCAAGGTTAAGCACGGGTATGTTGGTGGGAATACCCGTGGGGGTTTCCCTTTCGGGGAACAGTTCGCGCTCGAACACCTCCCTTACGAAATGGCTGGACTGCAGATCGGGGTTGTTCCTTATATGAGTGGGCGTAGCCGAGGTATTCCTGAGGAAAAGAGGGTCGATTACATACCAGGCCAGCAGGGCACGGTTGTAGCCATATGCCAGGTCGTTGTTCAGGGCTGCTTCAGGGAAAAGCGGTTGTCCGTCAGGTGTGCTGGATATGAACCATGCACTGGGTGTCTTCAGGTCTATTGTTGTTTTGGTAGCCTCAAAATCATCTATGTATGAAACACCGTCCCTCCCGATGGCTCTTGAATGACCGGGAACGAGATGTGCAAATTCACCCTGAAAAGATATGGTGGATATTTGGTTGGTATTGATGAAGGGAAGCCTGTCTACCAGGTTTGTCAGGAACATCGATTCGGTACGGTAAGATGTATTCAGTCCCCAGATTGTATTGGATATCGGCTCATCCCCAAATCCAACCTTCTGAGTCAGCGGACGTTCCGTCAGATTCAGGATTGTGGCCCCCACATTGAAATTATCGGAAATGCGGTAATTAAAATGAGACCCAACAAGGGTTTTGGTCTGTATGGCAAACAATGACTGGCTCTCCAGTGATACCCTGATAGGAGTGCCCGATTCCAGCAGGCCCTGGTTTATTATCTGTACCCTTCCAAGAGTATAGTCAACAGTGTAATCCACATTTTCTGTAAGCTGAACACCACCGGCAGTGACCGTTACCGAACCGCGGGGCACATTCATGGCATTCAGCGGTATCTCTGAGCCGGCGGAGGACTGGTAGGTGCCGGCCAGCATGAACTTGTTCTTCTCGGCAACCTGCCTTGCCCTTGTCAGCGTTGAGTCGTAGAGCTCCTGGAAAACATACCGGTCGGCAATAGCATCATCGCCAATCTTTGCTCTCAGGTGTGACCCGAACGGCTCAAGCACCGGGAACACGATCCTCCCGTTTTCCGGGTATATGGTTACACCCTCAATAAAGTCAAACATGCCGTCGGGATGGGGATCCAGCTGTGAGTTAAGCTGGTCAAGGTTCAATACCCTCAGAAGTGTCTGCTCCTGGATCCTACCCTCGGGAATATAGTTTATGGCATTACCGGTCTGGTCATCACGATATAGCACATTAAGCTCAAAATTCCTGCGGTCAACCTGCCAGGCGCCAATGGAATAGACGTTCTTCATCATCAGGTCCCAGGTCGGAAGCCGCGGAGTTAGATTGGTTCCCTTCACCATCTTAACAATAAGCGCATCAGGAGCAGAGATCCCTTCATTCGAGAACTCCCCCACCCTGTAGGTCTGCCCGCCCATTGTATATTCAAATGCAACTGCAAGCACCTCATCGGCATTGAGTGCCGTGTTAAGCGAGATATAACCAAGCCTCCTGTTTATGGTATATTCACGTTGTGAAAGCATCCTCGCGTTCTCAATCTCCTCATAATCCTGGCCTATTGCAAATCCAGAGGGGGCCAGCGGCTGAAGGACCGAAGTAACCTGGTTGATGTTCCTGATGCCCGAATAGGTGGTGGTCATCATCTCGTAGAGGTTATTAAGGGCATTGCGCGGATGATCGCCCTGCTGCGACGGGTCCCGGGAAAAGTTCTGCGGCGAGAATATGTTCTGCTGAGTTTCGGCCAGATCCATAAAAGCCACAATATTCCGGGCATCTTCAAACCTGTTTGTCTTGTTGGTTATCCAAACCTCCACCCGCGTAATGTTTATCCCCGAACTTATAACGGGCAGATTTCTGAGCGATCCCTCGTAGGTATCCCTGAAGTACTGCGAAAGAAAGAAATGCCTGTTTGCATCATAATCGTCGGCATACACCTCAAACTCCTGCGTCTGAGCGCCACCTCTCACTTCAATGCTCCTCGATTCACCCTTCTGCTGAGAAAAGACACTGGTAACTGTAAGATTTCCGAATTTGAGCTCACTTTTCAGGCCGAACAGGCTCTGGCTTCCGGTAATCAGTGAACCAGGCAGAGGCAGGGTTACGTTTCCGGCTTCTATCCTTTGGATAATCTCATCCTCGCCGCCGGTATACTC
Source organism: Marinilabiliales bacterium (assembly GCA_007695015.1). NCBI lineage: Bacteria > Pseudomonadati > Bacteroidota > Bacteroidia > Marinilabiliales > Marinilabiliales bacterium. Next base: position 31,118 of record REEN01000044.1, on the reverse strand, counting down.
CAGTTTGGTCTGGTTTTCAAACTCAAACATCGCTTCGGTGTTGTAATTGATCCCCAGATTTATCCTGTCGCCTATACTCCCGGTAACATTCATCTGTATCTTCTCCCTGAAATCAAAGGTGGTAACCCTCCTCAGCTCTTCCTGTATGTCAGGCCGCTCATTTTTAACGGTATTTATACCGAATATCAGTTCGGCCGATCCCTGCGGCTGTATATTGACCACATCACTCCCGAAAATCATATCAATGGCATCAACACCCAGGGAGAGTCCGGGAATGAATTCTGTACGTGCATCCGCGGCAATACCACGTGATCGCTGTTGCCAGTAATCCTGCATGGCCCTGTCAAGTGAATAACTGTGGTATTCCTCAAAGGTCATCATGCTTGGCCTTCCAATCTGGATGTCACCAACCATCCTCCTCATAAGGTATGTGTTGGTTCCTATATCATATTCTGTGGTGATACGGAACCAGGGAGGTATGGGTATTTCCCCCCGTGAAGACGGGCCTGCAGAATAATCCTGAAATATTTCAGGCATATGTAGCTCACCGGGTGAATTATCACCTGGGTCAGTCTTGTCAGTTACCGCACCGTAATTATAGCCAGCGTCTGGAAATCTGGTTGAGGCGCCCGGGGCCGAAACAAGTACCCATAACAACAATACACAAAAAGATATGCAGGAATATTTTGATGCCTTAGCCAATAAATTTATTTTCTAAAGTTTTTTCAAAGCCCTCTTTACCAGATCCTCGGCAGTTTTCACCTCACCGTCATTCAGAAGCTGGCTGATCACCTTTTCAACCGCATTACGGGAAAACCCCAGCATTATTAAAGCAGATAACGATTCTTCCCTGATGGTATTGTCTGCCCCCGCAAATATTTCTGTACCGCCATCCGTTTTGCTCAGCTTATCCCTGAGATCAACAATAATGCGTTGTGCCGACTTCACCCCTATCCCTTTTACACCCTTAAGCGCTTCAACATTACCAGATGCTATGGCCTTCCTTATGTCGGCAGGCGACAGCGACGAAAGCATTACCCTGGCAGTATTTGCGCCTATTCCCGAAACGGTTATCAGTTGCCTGAACAGTTCCCGCTCGTCCTTGTCGGCAAACCCAAACAGGAGCAATGCATCTTCTCTTACCACCTGGTGCAGAAATATTTTACCGCTCTCCTTACCCGAAAGTGCAGAGAAAGTATTGAGCGATATATTAACAAAAAATCCCGTACCTGCACTGTCTACAACAAGGTGGGCAGGGGCCAGTTCATGAAAGGTTCCGGTTATGTATTCATACATGGTTAATAATGTTTTTGTGCAAAATAAATAAATGCTGACCGGCAATTTCGATAATTATTCAATGATTCTTGTGTTATTATAAACATCATTGTATAAATTTGGATGTCAGCTTTAGGACTACGTGTCTGTTCGGCTGCTTTTAACTGTTAACCTGCTTTTAGCAGGGCTAAAAATAATAAATCCATTTGAGCTAACAGATGCAAATTCTTCAAAATACCGAAATAGCCTTTAAAATAAAAACAGACTCTGAACTCAGGAAGGCTGAAATTATGTTCAGGATGATGTCATCTCCGTTGGCAGTCAATATAATGGGAATGCTGGCAAAGCTTGCCCTTGGCTTGAGAATTCCGCTCAGATGGATCGTAAAACCTACGGTATTCAGTCTCTTCTGCGGCGGGGAATCACTTGATGAAGCGAAAAAAGTGGTGGAAAAGCTGTCAGAACACAATGTTCTGTCCGTAACCGATTTCGCCGCCGAAAACCGCAGATCCGAGGATGAGATCAACCAGGTGATAACCGAAATAGTTGCTGCAACCGACTATGCGGGAACTTCTGAGGCTGTTCCGTTCTCTGTCTTCAAGCCCACTGCACTGGCACCCCCGGGTGTTCTTGAGGAGACATGCACATTCACAGGCAGGCAGGCAACTGACCTGCTGGCAGCAGGAAAATTCAGGGAAAACATAAGAATCCTTTGCGAAGCAGCTCACAAAAGAAGTGTGCCTGTTATGATCGACGCCGAAGAGTGTCAATACCAGCAGCTGATCGACGACATCTGTGAGGAGATGATGGAGATATACAATAAAGAGAAAGCTGTCGTTTTCAATACTCTTCAGATGTACAGGCACGACAGGCACGGTTTCCTGAAAGAAGCTGTCGCCAGGGCCAGGAAAAAGCGATACTTCGCCGGGTACAAGCTTGTCAGGGGGGCTTACATGGATCAGGAGCGCGAACGAGCAAAAAAATTGGGTTATCCCTCTCCCATCCATCCCGACAAGGAGAGTACCGACAAGGCATTTGACGATGCGGTAACCACCTGCCTGGAAAACCTTGATATGACAAGCCTGTTTGTTGGCACACACAATGAGGAAAGCCTGTTGCGGCTTATGGAACAGATGAAGGACATGGGGATCCCCAAAGATGATCCCCGCATATGTGTGAGCCAGCTCTACGGGATGAGCGATCATATCAGCTTCAATATGGCGGCACACCAATACAATGTGGCAAAGTACCTGCCTTACGGACCAATAAAATACCTGATCCCTTACCTGATCAGGAGGGCCGAAGAGAACAGGTCGGTTACCGGGCAGTCGGGCAGGGAGCTGCATTATATCAGAATTGAGAGAAAAAGAAGAAAAAAGATATCCAAAACCTGAACAAGATGACGATAACAAATCAAAAGCAGGCGGTAAACCTCAGGATAATCAAATCACTGGCATTGCTGTTCCTGATAATATTCATCGGATTGTTGTATTTTGCAAATGTTCTGCGCGACGGGGCCTTTGGTTTTACCAGGGACCATATTGCCGTGTTCACGATCATGCTCGTTGTGCTATTCTTTCTCCTGAATTATGTGAGGGACCACCATTATATCTACTACTCCGACACCGGCGACAAGTTCATCCTGCGCTATTTCAGCCTGCGGCCCATGGCTGACAGGAAAAGTGCAATTGAGTTCAACAAGAGTGAGCTATCCAATTATGAAATAACCAGGTCATTGCACGGACTTAACAAAAAGCTTGTCATCTACAGGAAGACTGCACGGGGAGTGGCCAAATATCCGCCGGTAAGCCTGACTGCACTTTCAAAGAGCGATCTGGAAAAGATCATGGCCTCTATGCAGAGAATACTGATTGCCAACCGATCGGCAAAATAGAGGGCAAAAACATATTCTACAGCATGTTTTGTCTCCATCAAGCCACTTATCTTCCTGTCTAACTGCCTCTTAACGCTGAGGCCCATGAGAAAAGTCATCGGCATGCATGAGGAAAGTCATAGCCGGCATATCTGCTTTTCAGTTACATTTGTGTACTTCTCCTAAATCTTCAGGAAAATAAACCATAACCAACTAAACAACACTATCATGAATGTAGACAAACTAATGATCGATCTGGAGAAAAAACATCCCGGCGAAACAGAGTATCTCCAGGCGGTAAGGGAAGTTCTGGAATCGATCGAGGAAGTGTACAACCAGAATCCGCAGTTTGAATCAGCAGCAATCATCGAACGTCTTGTCGAACCTGACAGGGTGCTGACATTCAAGGTGCCCTGGATGGATGACCAGGGGCAGGCCCATGTCAACACCGGATACAGGATACAGTTCAACAACGCCATCGGACCCTATAAGGGGGGGCTTCGTTTTCACCCCAGCGTAAACCTTAGTATACTGAAGTTCCTGGGATTTGAGCAGGTATTCAAGAATTCGCTTACAACACTGCCCATGGGAGGCGCCAAGGGGGGCTCGGACTTTAACCCGAAAGGAAAATCGAATTCCGAGATAATGCGCTTCTGCCAGGCATATATGCTTGAGCTGTGGAAGATCATAGGGCCCGACACGGATATTCCGGCGGGTGATATAGGTGTTGGAGGCAAAGAGATAGGATACATGTACGGAATGTACAAGAAACTTTCATCCGAGCATACAGGTGTACTTACGGGCAAGGGGAGAAACTGGGGAGGCAGTCTCATCAGGCCGGAAGCCACCGGGTTCGGGACCGTCTATTTTGCCGAGGAGATGTTGAAGACCAAAGGAGAATCATTCAAGGGCAAGATTGTTACTGTTTCCGGATTCGGGAACGTGTCATGGGGAGCCATTATCAAGGCCACACAACTTGGCGCAAGAGTTGTTACCATATCGGGCCCTGACGGCTATATATACGACCCTGACGGAATAACCGGCGAAAAGATCGACTACCTTCTCGAACTCAGGGCTTCTAACCAGGATATAGCGAAACCATACTCTTTCGAGTTCCCGAATGCCCAATTCCACGAGGGCAAAAGACCATGGGAGGTCAAATGTGACATAGCCCTTCCCTGTGCAACCCAGAACGAACTTGACGAAGAAGATGCCAGAAACCTGGTTCAGAACGGCTGCATGTGTGTTTCTGAAGGAGCAAACATGCCCTCCACACCCGGTGCGATAGAACTGTTCCTGGAGAACAGGATCCTGTACGGCCCCGGCAAGGCTGCCAACGCCGGCGGTGTTTCGACAAGCGGACTGGAACAGACGCAAAATGCCATGAAGCTGAGCTGGACATCAGAAGAGGTTGAGGAGAAACTGCACCTGATCATGAAAAACATTCATGAATCATGCGCAAGATACGGGGCTGAACCTGACGGATATATAAACTATATGAAAGGGGCAAATATAGCCGGTTTCATGAAAGTTGCCAATGCCATGCTCGATCAGGGGGTTATCTGATAGAACAGGTACATAATTATCCATTAAAGAGGCTGCACCATTAGTGCGGCCTTTTTTTATACTGAACAACACGTGATCAGTTGCTGCTTTCCCGGTCTTTTTGTATATTTAATATATAATACGGAGTTATGGCAGACCTTAATGATCCGCTGCTCAGGTACAAGACAGGCCTGATGCTGATCCCGGGCATAGGGGGGATACTGGCCCGGAAACTTGTTGAATATACCGGCAGCCCCGAAGCAGTCTTCAGATCAGATCAGGCCACGCTTCAGAAGATTCCCGGAATAGGCAGGACCCTTGCAGGCAACATCCTTGACAGCAGGGTCCTTGAGGAAGCCGACAGGGAGATCGATTTCCTTTCCAGGTACAACATCAGGGCACTGTATTACCTCGATGATGATTATCCGGCCCGGTTAAAAGAGTGCCAGGACGCCCCTGTTGTTTTGTTCAGCAGGGGCAATGCCAACCTTGACAGTGTGAAGGTCCTGAGTATAATAGGTACAAGGAGTGCATCAGACTATGGAACCGGTTTCTGCCGGGAGCTGGTTGCTGATCTGGCTGCAAGGGGACACGATCCGTTGATTGTTAGCGGACTTGCCTACGGCATTGATATTTGTGCGCACAGGGCGGCCCTCGATAACGGTCTGCAGACAGTGGCTGTACTGGCTCACGGACTCTCAACAATTTATCCGCCGGAACACCGGAAAACTGCAAAAAAAATAGCAGTCCAGGGGGCACTTGTATCTGATTTCGGGAGTAAAACAGGTCCGGAGAGAGGCAATTTCCTTAAGAGAAACCGGATCATTGCCGGACTTGCTGATGCCACGGTCGTTATCGAGTCGTCATTATCGGGTGGTGCCATGATAACTGCCGGGTTTGCAGGCTCCTATAACCGCGATGTCTTTGCACTCCCCGGAAGGATAACCGACAAAAGATCCCATGGATGCAACAGCCTCATAAAAACGAACAGGGCAGCACTGATTGAAAAAACCGGCGACCTCGAATATATACTTGGCTGGGAACCTGGTACAGGTAAACTACCGGATGACAAACAGATGCTCTTCCCCGGAACAGGAGATGATGAAAAGGCAATTCTGCGCATGCTTGAAGTTAATTCCTGCATGTCGGCCGATCAGATATCTGCAGGGCTGGGGCTTGGTGCGGGAAAGACATCATTCCTGCTGCTGAACCTGGAGTTTATGGGATACATATTGAGCCTTCCGGGAAAAATGTACAAGCTGTCGGCCACAGCCATTAACAGGTAGAAAAGAAAAACAGCTACCCCATGCACTTGTTTTGTCAGAAAATATTTAAGTTTGTTCCTGTAAATCACCGTGTATTAACCAACCCCTGAAAAATCATGGATCCAAGAGCAGAAAAATTCATGGCTGCCATAACAGCCAAAAACCCCGGAGAGGTTGAATTTCACCAGGCAGTGAGAGAAGTTGCCGAATCCCTTATACCGTTTATTGAAGAAAATCCCCGGTATAAGCATGCAAAGATCCTTGAGCGGATCGCCGAACCGGAAAGGATAGTGCTGTTCAGGGTCCCGTGGATTGATGACAAGGGTGAGATACAGATAAACAAAGGCTACAGGATCGAAATGAATTCGGCCATAGGCCCCTACAAGGGGGGGATAAGGTTTCACCCTACCGTGAACCTCAGTATCCTTAAATTCCTTGCATTCGAGCAGGTATTCAAGAATTCCCTCACCACACTCCCAATGGGAGGAGGCAAGGGAGGATCAGATTTTGATCCAAAGGGGAAGACCGACAACGAGGTGATGAAATTCTGCCAGAGCTTCATGACCGAACTCAGCAGGCACATAGGTCCAGAAACCGACATTCCTGCCGGTGATATAGGGGTCGGCGGAAGGGAAATAGGCTATATGTTCGGGCAGTACAAAAGGCTCAGAAATGAGTTCACCGGAGTGCTTACCGGTAAAGGCAGGGAGTGGGGTGGCAGTCTGATCAGACCTGAAGCTACCGGTTACGGTTGTGTCTATTTTGCTCAGGCAATGCTCATGACCCGTGATGACACTTTTAAAGATAAGACAGTGGCGATATCCGGATCAGGTAACGTGGCACAATTTGCAACTGAGAAAGCGACCTCCATGGGAGCCAGGGTTGTAACGCTCTCAGACAGCAACGGATTCATATATGATCCGGCAGGAATTGACCCTGAAAAGCTGGAATGGGTTATGGAGCTGAAGAACATCAGAAGAGGCAGGATCAGTGAGTATGCCGAAAAATTCGGGGTTGAGTATTACCAGGGGCAGAGGCCATGGCCGGTAAAATGCGACATAGCCCTTCCATGTGCCACTGAAAATGAGATTACCAGGGAGGACGCTGAGATGCTGATCAAAAACGGTTGTTTTGTAGTTTCGGAAGGGGCCAATATGCCCTCAACAATCGATGCTGTAGAGGCATTCCTGCATCACGGTATACTGTATGGCCCGGGTAAGGCAGCCAACGCCGGGGGAGTTGCCGTGAGCGGCCTTGAAATGACCCAGAATGCCATGAGAATTAGCTGGCAAAGGGAGGAGGTTGACGCGAAACTGCAGCAGATAATGAAGAATATACACGAAACCTGTGTCAGGTTCGGGCAAAACGAAGACGGATCGGTCAACTATGTAAGGGGTGCCAATATAGGGGGGTTTGTCAAGGTAGCCGATGCAATGCTCGCACAGGGGGCCGTCTGATATGCTTTTTAATCCGCTGCCGTAATACCGTCAGCACATAACAATCTTGCAGCATGATGCTGATTGACACACATGCGCACCTGTATTTGCCTCATTTTGAGAACGATATTGACCGGGTTATCGGCAATGCAAAAATGAACAATGTAGGCCGTATACTAATGCCGAATATTGATGTCAGGTCAGTTGACCCTATGCTCCGGGTCTGCTCTGCATACCCCGGTTTATGCCTGCCTATGCTGGGCCTTCATCCAACTTCGGTTAAGGCTGATTATGCAGGCATGCTTAAAACCCTTGAAGGCCTGCTTGAAAAAGAAAATTTTGCAGCGATCGGAGAAACCGGCATGGATGCACACTGGGACACAAGCTTCATGGACCAGCAAAAGAGATCATTCATTACGCACCTTGAATGGGCTGAAGAGACAGGCCTTCCAGTCGTCATTCATTCCCGCAGTACAATGGACACCATCATCAGAATACTGAAAGATGGTTACAGCAAAAAAATAACCGGTGTATTCCATGCTTTTTCGGGGAGTGAAGAGCAGGCCAGGGAAATTACAGAAATGGGATTCATGCTGGGTATCGGGGGAGTTGTTACCTATCCCCGTTCAGGACTGGCAGAAGTTATCAGTAAGATCGGACCGGAGCATATAATCCTGGAAACAGATGCCCCCTATCTGACGCCGGTCCCCTTCAGGGGTAAACGCAACGAAAGCGCTCACCTGGTATATATCGCCGGAAAAATAGCTGAAATAAAGGGGTTGACCATTGAACAGGTTGCAGAGGTTACAACAGGCAATGCCCACCGTCTTTTTAAACTTAAAAGGGAATAATGCATAACAGATCAACAATCCTGCTGATATATACCGGAGGCACCATTGGAATGGAGCTCAATCCGGGAACCGGAGAACTAACCCCGGTAAACTTTGAGAATATATCACGGGAAATGCCTGAGCTTATGAGGTTTGAGCTGGACATCAAGACTGTGTCTTTCTCACCTCCTGTTGATTCATCAGAGATAGGACCGGAGATGTGGGTCAGGCTTGCTGAGACTGTTGAGAAGCACTATGACCGGGTTGACGGTTTCGTGATCCTGCATGGAACCGACACGATGTCATACTCTGCCTCTGCCCTGAGCTTTATGCTTGAAAACCTCGGCAAACCGGTTATTTTCACCGGGTCCCAGCTTCCCATAGGAATGCTTCGCACCGACGGCAGGGAAAACCTTGCCACATCAATAGAGATCGCTGCTGCAAAAATAAACGGTGCACCCGCAGTACCTGAAGTATGTGTATTCTTCCAGAACAAGCTGTTCAGGGGCAACCGGACAACAAAATATAATGTTGAGTATTTTAATGCATTCAGGTCTGAGAACTACCCTCCCCTGGCAGAGGCCGGGATTAACATCGAATTCAACTTCCATGCTATAAACTACCCTTATGGCGATAAGAAGCTTAAAGTCTACAGGGAAATGGACAATAATGTGGCCATCCTGAAGATTTTTCCGGGAATTACCGGAAAACTGCTAAGCTCACTATTCAGTACAGAAGGCCTGAAGGCTGTTGTTATGGAAACTTATGGCGCCGGTAACGCTCCTGCCGGCTCCTGGTTCATCTCAGAGATTGAAAAAGCTGTCAGCAGGGGGATACTGATAGTAAATGTGAGTCAGTGCACAACCGGGAGTGTTGATATGAATAAATACATTAACGGAAGAAGGCTGAAGGAGGCCGGTGTACTGAGCGGCTATGATATGACAACCGAGGCGGCTGTGACAAAGGTAATGTTCCTGCTCGCCCAAACATCAAATGCAAAGGAGCTTAGAACGTTAATAAATAGTTCGATAAGAGGAGAAATAAAATAACGGATTTGCTTTTATTATATATTTTTTTGTAACTTGGCACGCTGAAATTTTAAAGATTTTTCTTGCTGGAGAGGTGGCCGAGTGGTCGAAGGCGCACGCCTGGAAAGTGTGTATACCTCAAAAGGGTATCGCGGGTTCGAATCCCGCCTTCTCCGCAATTGAAAATTGTAATAGTGATAACTTATAACTAAATTTGAACCTCATTAATTAATTAATTATCGACTAACCATGAAAAATCTATTTGCGTTTTTAGCAGTAATGGGAATGCTGACATTCGGAACATCGGCAATAGCAATTGCACAGGAAGATGTTGTTGAAGATCCCACAGAAACAGAACAGGTCATACCTGAAACTCCTGCACCTGTTGACGTAGAAACAGACGAAGAAGCTCAGCCTCTTCACCAGGAGATTAAGAGGATTTTTATTGAGGGTGGCGCCGGTTTTATGGGTGTTGTACTCCTGGCCCTTATCTTCGGCCTGGCAATATCAATCGAGAGAATTCTGTATCTCAACTTTGCAACCACCAATACAGAAAGCCTGTTGCTGGATGTTGAGGAAGCGCTCGAAAACGGCGGCATTGAAGCTGCAAAGGAGGTCTGCCGAGACACCAGGGGGCCGGTTGCCAGTATTTTCTACCAGGGTTTGAGCAAATTTGACGAGGGAATTGATGTTGTTGAAAAATCAGTCGTTGCCTATGGCGGTGTTCAGACAGGATTGCTGGAGAAAAATATGACATGGATATCACTTTTTATCTCGATTGCACCTATGCTTGGGTTTATGGGTACCGTGATAGGTATGATCGCAGCCTTTGACTCGATCGAGGCTGCTGGTGACATTTCACCTTCGCTGGTGGCAGGCGGTATCAAGGTTGCACTTATTACAACCGTATCCGGCCTTGTTGTTGCCATCATACTCCAGGTATTCTACAACTATATTGCATCAAAAGTCGATTCACTGGTTAACACCATGGAAGATGCCTCAATCTCTCTGATCGACATTCTGGTAAAATATAACCTCAAAAAATAATTGATATGTCCAATATAATTCAAAAAATAATAACCATTTCCCTCTACGCTCTGATGGGAATATCAGTTGTACTTACACTGCTATTCTACTTTGGAGCTGATGTGCCGGGAACAGAAGGGACGCCAATGAGGGAGCCGGTTGTTACCGAAACCATCCTGATCTGGGCCTACATACTGGTAGGTATTGCACTGCTGTCGGCATTGCTCTTCCCTACGGTCATGATGATCATGAACCCGAAGAATGCCAAAAAGACCCTTATAGGTATTGGGGTAATTGCCGTTATAGTATTCATTTCCTGGCAATTTGCATCTGACGATATTTTACCGCTTGCAGTGGACAATCCGGATAACGTTCCGCACGTTTTAAAACTGGCAGGTACCCAGTTGGGAACCATGTATATTTTGCTTGGGCTGGCTATCCTGTCAATTTTTTACACTGAGATAAGAGGACTATTTAAGTAAAACTTTTACCCCTGCAGGGGTAATTATAAATAATAATAATTATGGGACGAGTAACTCCGGAAATACCCTCCGCCTCCCTGGCAGATATCGCATTTATGCTGCTGATATTCTTCCTGGTTGCCACAACCATGGATGTGGATTCTGGAATATCGAGAATTCTGCCGCCCATGCCTGAAGAAGAGCCGGATGATGACCAGCAGATCAGGGAGCGGAATATTTTTACAGTACGCGTAAATGCTCAGGATATGCTTCTGGTTGAAGGTGAGCTTGAGAACTTGGTGAATCTGAGAGACAGGGCAAAGGAGTTTATTGCCAATCCGAGGGATGAAGAACATCTGCCGGAGAAGGTTGTTGAAGAGGTTGAATATTTTGGCGAATATCCTATTTCAAGGCAGGTAATATCACTTCAGAATGCAAGAGGCACTTCCTACGGAATGTATATCAAGGTTCAGAACGAATTGACAGCTGCCTATAATGAGCTAAGGGATGAGCTTGCGATGGACCGGTTCGGAAGAATATTTGAACGTCTTGACGCCAGTCAGCAGGCTGCAGTCCGAAAAATTTATCCAATGCGTATTTCAGAAGCAGAACCCAGACAAGTAGGAGGAAGATAATATGTCAAAATTTCAAAGAAAAGACAAAGGTAAAATGCCGGGAATCAGCACAGCTTCCCTTCCCGACATTGTATTCATGCTGCTGTTCTTTTTCATGGTCAGCACAACGATGCGTGAAGTAACCATAAACGTGCGTCAGCGACTGCCTTCGGCGACGGAGGTACAGAAACTGGAAAAACGTTCCCTTGTAAGTTTCATCTATATTGGTGAGCCCAGAACGGCTTTTCAGGCGCTTCTCGGAACCGAGCCGCGTATTCAGCTCAATGACCAGTTTGCTACAACCGCCGATATCGCGGCGTTCATTGCCAGTGAAAGAGAGGCGCGTGATGAGTCTGAGATCCCCTTCATGAGAACTTCGCTCAAGGTCGATAATGAGGTCCGAATGGGTATCGTAGATGATGTAAAGCAGGCTTTACGACGGGCAAACGCACTTAATATCAACTATTCAACCCTGACAGTAGAGTCAATATTTGACTAGTTGATCAGTATTGCTAAAGTAAAAGAGGCTGTCTCAAAAGGGCAGCCTTTTGCTTTTTTACCCAGACCCGATCTGGATATTCAATTATAACTTTTTCCCGGCAACTTTCACCTCCTGCAGCTGTATGGTTAACCTTTACCGGTAATTTTTTTGATCAGCATCACTTCGTACGAATAACAGCAGCCCAGTGACCGGTACCCGGCGATTTTAAATCTAATTTCCTGCCTCCGTTCACTTGCAGTTCCTCCGACCAAACGCTACGGTTAATATCAAGCCAACGCACCATTAATGACCCTGAAATTTCAGTGACATCTAGTTTAACCTCACCTCCGTCGGGGAAATAAACGGCATACTGTTTCCCCTGCTGTGCCAGCAAATAAGCTTCATTGATATCCCGCTCTGAAAGGAGTTCATTACGAGGTTCTGCAGTGAATAAATCAAAGGCCCCAAACAGCATCCGCGCACTGCGAATAGTAGATTGTGCCCGGGGACTAAGGCCCAGCCCCCAATCTGTCGACACCTCATGAGCATCGGAATCCTCACGGAAAGATGGCCTGTGAAATCTGGCACTGGCGCCTCCGGCAAAGAATACACGAAAGAACCTTGCGACGGATTCTTCAACACCATCCCTGTTATAGATCTTAACTGTGTTGATTGGACGGGGTGAGTCGCTGATCAGGTCTCTTACATAAATAATCCTGTCGTAATGAATCTGGCCGGTCTGCCAGCTATTCTGTGCAATGTCAAGATAGTTGTACCGCTCCGGATTATTGTAAATATGATTATGATCAGGGGAGCGGGTATTACCACTTCGACGCATGTCCGTAACATAAATTTTCCGGCCTGCATCCCGGGCTTTCTGGTGCAAATAATCTGCCCAATAGTCCCCAAATGCAAGCTCCTCGCCGGATTCATTCTGAATAGAGTACAATACGTTCGGATACCTGAGTGAATGAGAAAGCATCCTGTCTACATACGCATGCTGGTAGTCAAGGAACAGCTTGTTGTTATCAAGAGCCGGAACTGTGCGATAAAATGCATGTTCACTAGGAGACCCGGTCGGAACGTAGTCGACTGAGGTTGGCAGGCCAGACTGTTCAGCAGTATAATTGATATTGTTGGACGGGTTAAAAGGATGCTTTGACCATCCGCCCTGCCCCTCATCGGTAAACATATCCCAGGGATCGAATACCTCAATTTGGATTATGATATCACGCTCGTATGCCAGACTCAGAAAGTTTTCGAAGCGTTGCCAATATTCATCGTTAAACCGGTCGAGGTCATATTTACCATCGATAAGCTCATATGCGAACAAGTTACCTGTATTTCGGTGACTCATGGTATTTCGCACGTAGTTGCCACCACTCTCCAGTAGCAGATCGAGATGTCTCTCCAGGCCTTCCGGATGATTAAAAAGGTTGTCCTGCCAGGTACCGCCCAACAATACAACAGGTTTTCCTTTGTATTGCCAGTAATAAGGATTATCTGGAAAGGGCTGAATTGAGCAGGCACTATTAATTGTCTGGGCAAAACAGTTCCATTGTATGAAAATTAAAGAACTCAGAGTTAAAATACGAAATGATCTCATAATATTATTAATTAACTACCAGTATAATCTGATGTAACTCCCGATTATCTGGAATACCCCGTTTTATACTCCCGGTATAATCCTTATGCAATTGCTATTCGGTCGAATTCACAACAGTAAATACTATCTGCCAATCATTCCCAATTAGGGCTTACATTTTATTTTGTCCTCCCGGGAATGATGAGGCCTCAAATTTAAATGTCCGGAAACCTAAGATATGGTAATACATTAATCAGCCGGCGGATTCCAGGTAAAATTAAATGTTTGATCGGGTTCCAGGGTTACATCAAAACTGGCCCAACCAAAACCATCCTCATCTATTTTACCCCATACCGTAATATCGCCGGCGGGAATACTCTCATAAGTGGTCTGATCGCCGTCATTGATTACCCTTGGATCATTCTCATCCATGTCACCCCATCTGACATCGGTAATGATGCTGAAACCGGTCTCATTTATCACAACCACGGTACCAAACTCCTCCTCATCTTTTTCGCAGCCTGAAAGAACAAAAAGAAATCCGAAAGCTGCAGCAAGCATTAAAACCCTTTTAAGCATAACTTATAGATTTAAGTTGGAATTATTTACTGTAGATACTACGCAGGAAATTCAAAAATAGTTTACATAATCAGCAGATTTCCTGAAACAAGGCTAAATGGCTGGCACACGACCCGCTCGTGATCCCTCAGGGCACCCGTGACTGTTCAAAACCTGCAGAAAACACAAAGCTCCGCATTAATGCAGAGCCCTGTGCCTTGTGACCCCGGAGGGATTCAAACCCCCGACCTTCAGAACCGGAATCTGACGTTCTATTCAGCTGAACTACGGGGCCGGTATAATTATTATTTTGAGTTGCGAATTTAAAAATTTTTTGGATAGGAACCGCCCGCGCGTATCAGTTTTATTACAGAAAGCTGAAGGACATCGATTCTTCCGGGGCAGGCAACGTCCCCCGGGCAGCGCCAGGCAGCCGGCCGGGACTGGATCAGAAAACAGGCAGCCGGCCGGGGCTGGATGAGAAACCTGAGAACCGGCTGACGCATCAGGAAACAGCAAACCAGCTGATGCATCAGAAAACACTGAACCGGTTGCTGTATCTGGAAAAAGTGGACCTGCCGGTTCCCATTAGGGCAACGCCTCACCCCAACAGCGAAATAAATGTGCCAAAGATTTTCTATTTTCGCAGATATTTCAAAGCTAATCTTACACCATACTTTCAATGATGGAATACAACTTCAGGGAGATTGAACAGAAATGGCAGAAGTTCTGGGAAAAGAACAAAACATTCAGGGTTACCGAAAACAACCAAAAGCCCAAATTCTACGTGCTTGATATGTTCCCTTACCCATCAGGGGCAGGCCTCCACGTTGGCCACCCGCTGGGCTATATCGCCTCTGATATTTATTCAAGGTACAAAAGGCTGAAAGGATTCAATGTCCTTCATCCTATGGGATATGATTCATTCGGACTGCCTGCCGAGCAGTTCGCCATACAAACAGGGCAGCACCCGGCCGTCACAACCGAAAACAACATAAGGCGATACCGCGAACAGATGGATAAGATAGGCTTCTGTTACGACTGGGACAGGGAGATCAGGACATGTGACCCGGGCTACTATAAATGGACCCAGTGGGTATTCATAAAAATGTTCAAACACTGGTTTAACAAAGAGAGCGGTAAGGCTGAACCGATTGAAAACCTGGTTGCTGAATTTGAAAAGAAAGGAAATTCAGCGGTTAAAGCGGCACAAAATGAGTGCCCTGTATTCACGGCTTCTGATTGGAAGGCTATGGGTGAAAAGGACCAACAACTGATCCTGCTTAAATACAGACTGGCATACTATGACGATACCCTGGTTAACTGGTGCCCGGCTCTTGGCACCGTGCTGGCTAATGACGAGGTGAAAGACGGGTACTCTGTCAGGGGCGGCCACCCCGTGGAACAGAAAAAGATGAAGCAGTGGCAGCTCAGGGTGACAGCTTATGCTGACAGGCTGGTTGACTCACTTGAAAAACTCGAATGGAGCGACTCTATGAAGGAAATCCAGAAAAACTGGATAGGAAGGTCTGAAGGAGCCCTGATCAACTTCAATCTGGATTCATCTGCCGCCGATAAAAATAAGGATGATAAGATAGAGGTTTTTACCACCCGGCCCGACACAATATTCGGATGCACATACATGGTTCTGGCCCCTGAACATCCTCTTGTTGAAAAAATTACCACACCCCGATACCGTGACAAGGTTCAGGTTTATCTTGAAGAAACCGCAAAGCGCACCGAACGGGAGCGTATGGCCGATGCAAAAACAATTACCGGCCAGTTTACCGGTGCTTACGCTCTTCACCCCTTTTCCGGTGAAAAGCTTCCGGTCTGGATTAGTGACTACGTACTTATAGGATATGGAACAGGCGCTATAATGGCAGTGCCTGCCCACGACAGCAGGGATTACGATTTTGCCGGGCATTTCAGTTTGCCGGTCAGGGAAGTAGTAACAGGCGGTGATATTTCAAAAGGATCATACGACAACACTGATGGCAAATTGATCAATTCCGATTTTCTTGACGGGCTGAATGTTAAGGAAGCTATAGCCAGAACGATCGATGAACTGGAGAAAAAAGGCATCGGCAAAGGAAAAGTCAACTACAGGTTAAGAGATGCCATCTTCAGCCGGCAACGTTACTGGGGAGAACCCTTCCCTGTGTATTACAAGGACGGAGTGCCCAGGGTAATGGATGAGGAGGATCTGCCTCTTATACTTCCTGAGATAGATGCAATTCTGCCGACCGAGAAGGGAGAGCCACCTCTTGGAAGGGCAAAAAACTGGAACACCAAGGAGGGATACCCCATAGAGCTGAGTACCATGCCTGGATTTGCAGGCTCATCGGCATACTACCTTCGTTATATGGACCCGCGTAACGATACTGAGCTTGTATCCCGAAAAGCAAATGACTACTGGAAAGACGTCGACCTGTATATAGGCGGTACCGAACATGCGACCGGACACCTGATATATTCACGTTTCTGGAACAAGTTCCTTTATGATATGGGACTAGTATGCAGGGATGAACCATTCCGAAAGCTTATCAACCAGGGGATGATACAGGGGCGCTCCAATTTTGTCTACAGGATCAGGAACACCAACAAGTTTGTTAGTTACGGACTTACAGACCAATATGACGTAACACCCCTGCATGTTGATGTGAATATTGTCAATAACGACATACTCGATATTGAAGCTTTCAGAAACTGGAACCCTGAATACAAAAGCGCTGAATTCATTCTTGAGAACGATGGCAGTTACAGGTGCGGATATGCCATTGAAAAGATGTCGAAATCACTTTATAATGTGGTTAACCCTGATGATATTATTGAAAATTACGGAGCCGATACACTAAGGTTATATGAGATGTTCCTTGGGCCGATAGAGCAGTCCAAACCATGGAACACCAACGGAATTGACGGAGTGCATAAATTCCTGCGAAGACTTTGGAAACTATTCCATAACTCAAAAAACGAGCCGGACATTTCAGATGACAGACCATCATCAGATGAACTTAAAGTTCTTCACAAAACGATTAAAAAGATCGAAGAGGATATTGAAAGGTTCTCATTCAACACATCGGTAAGCGCATTCATGATTTGCGTCAATGAGCTGACCGCGCTGAAGTGCAATAAGAGGGAAGTCTTGTCTGACCTGATTATAATCCTCTCTCCCTTTGCACCCCATATTGCAGAAGAGCTATGGCAGCTGCTGGGTAACACCGGCAGTATAAGTGATGCGGCCTTTCCTGCTGCCAGAAAGGAGTACCTTATTGAAGACACCATTATCTACCCGGTTTCCTTTGACGGTAAAACCAGGCTGAAGCTGGAGTTTCCTGTAAAATACGGGAGCAGTGAAATAGAAAGGGAGATTGTTGAAAACCCCGACGTACAGAAATACCTTATGGGCAAACCTCCCAAAAATATAATAGTTGTCAGCGGGCGTATTATAAATATAGTCACCGGATAATCCTTTTTTACACCTAATTACTGGAGCTGCTTTTATATGTGCCGCCTCCGGCCGGGGCTAACTGATGATCCGGCCCTGAAAAGTACCTGTGCATGTCCTCTGCAAGGTGAGTGCCCATGACCGGACAGGGATATGGTGATTTGTCAGGAAAATCTTAATATTGCAGACTGAGAAGCGAGGCCGATAATATGTTGAAGAAAGATTTATTTCCACAGGTTCTGACAGGCATTCTGCTGCTTGTGGCCATCCACTTCTATATGGATGGCATTACCATTGAAGAAGATGCATCATCTATACATGAACCTGGAGAAACTGAAGAACCCCAGGTCCCTCCAGTCACTATTAATGAGTATGGGATTGCCGAAGGAGAATTCACCCTGGTTGAAGGAAGGGTTCAGAGAAACCAGACCCTGTCTGTAATCCTTTCCGGTTTTAATGTCAGCGCATCACTAATCCACCAGGTTGCCGGCTATTCAAGAGAGTTGTTTGATGTGAGGAGGATCAGGGCCGGCGACAGGTACAAAATTTTTCATTCAAACGACTCACTGAACCTGCCCCGGTATCTTATCTACCAACCCAATGAGCTTGAATTTATAAAAGTAACTCTTTACGAACCGGTTAGTATCAAAAGAGGAAGCCGAGAGGTTACCCGTGTGCTTAATCATCTTTCGGGTACGATCAATTCATCACTCTGGAATGCAATGATTGAATCCGGATCATCTCCCGTACTGGCACTTGAACTTTCTGAAATCTATGCATGGACCGTTGACTTTTTTGGTCTTCAGAGAGGTGATTCATTCAAAGCATTCTACTATGAAAATTATGTCGGATCAAACCCGGCAGGAATTGACAGGATAGTTGCTGCATGGTTCAGTCATATGGGCAGGGAGTTTTATGCAATACCTTTTGAACAGGACAGTGTCATGAGTTTTTTCGATCAGGACGGCAACAGTCTGCGCAGAACCTTCCTCAGGGCCCCGCTAAGATACAGCAGGATATCATCAGGATTCTCCCACTCAAGAATGCACCCGATACTGAGGGTCAGGCGGCCGCATCACGGAGTAGACTATGCAGCCCCCGTAGGAACGCCGGTATATGCTATCGGCGACGGCAGGATTACTGAGACATCATATACAGCTGGAGCCGGCAGAATGGTGAGAATAAGGCACAACAGCGTTTACAGTTCAGCATACCTGCATCTCAGGAATTTCGAACCCGGAATCAGGCCTGACGTATGGGTCAGGCAGGGAGATGTCATTGGATATGTGGGCACTACAGGCATGTCAACCGGACCGCATCTCGATTTCAGGATGTGGAGAAACGGTCAGCCTGTAGACCCCCTGTCAATTGAAGCGCCACCGGTAGAACCGGTGAAAGAGGAGAATCTGGAAGATTTTGAAAGGATTAAACGAATGTGGATTGACAGGCTTGACAGCCTATGAGTCCT
This sequence comes from Marinilabiliales bacterium, assembly GCA_007695015.1. Classification (NCBI taxonomy): domain Bacteria; kingdom Pseudomonadati; phylum Bacteroidota; class Bacteroidia; order Marinilabiliales; species Marinilabiliales bacterium. The sequence continues at coordinate 12,222 of REEN01000044.1, read as the reverse complement.
CATCCAGAAGTCTCCCGATAATCCTGGGATACCAGTGATGCTCAAGCTTATGAACTCTTTCGGCAAGAGATTCAGGAGTGTCATCTTGCCTGACTTCACAGGTGTGCTGCGAAACAATACTCCCGCTGTCATAATCTTCATTGACCATATGGACCGTGATCCCTGAAAACTTATCCCCTGCCTCAATAACAGCTTTGTGAACACGCATTCCGTACATTCCCTTCCCCCCGTATTTGGGCAGAAGTGCAGGATGTATATTGACTATCCTTTCGGGGAAGGCCGCGAGTATGTTTCCGGGGATCTTCAGAAGGAAACCGGCAAGGACAATAAAATCAATATTATGCCTGCGCAAAGCTTTGAGAACAGCATCCCCGTGGTAAAGTTCATCAGGGGTAAAAACAAAACTGTCAACACCCGCCTCCCTGGCCCTATGCAGCGCACGGGCATCCGGCCGGTTGCAGAGGAGCAATTTAACCCCTATACGGTCATGGCCCGCGAAGTAGTCTGTTATCGCCTGAAAATTCGTGCCCGAACCGGATGCAAATACCGCTAAATTAATCACAGATAATTGTTTATTTACAGGTTGCTGCATAAAAGAGACCCTTGCTGGTTCTACCGGCAAAACCAGATTTTCGTCCAGCTTTCGGTTTCGTTCGAAACATAATACGGTAAATATCTATATATTAACTCAATCTCGAGGTATGCGGTCAAAAAAATGATAAAAATTGTTTGATAATATTGCCAGAATATCTTTCTTTGCAAAGTTAAAATTTATTACTAATTAAAAACTAAAGCTATGTCAGACATTCCATCAAGAGTAAAGGCTATCATCGTTGATAAGCTTGGCGTTGACGAAAGTGAAGTTACACCTGAAGCTAGCTTCACCAACGATTTGGGTGCGGACTCACTGGATACAGTTGAGTTGATTATGGAGTTTGAAAAGGAGTTCAATATGTCTATTCCCGACGATAAAGCAGAAACCATAGGCACTGTCGGTGACGCCATCAAATTCCTTGAGGAAAACGCAAAGTAAATATTTTTCTGAAGTTTTAAATTACAGTATATGGAATTGAAACGAGTTGTAGTAACAGGTCTTGGAGCAATTACACCTTTGGGTAAAACTGCAAATGAATTATGGGAAAATCTGAAAAACGGGGTAAGTGGTTCAGACCTGATTACTCGTTTCGATACCGAAAAATTTAAAACCAAGTTCGCGTGTGAGGTCAAAAATTATAAGGTAGAGGACCACTTCGACAGGAAAGAGGCCAGGAAACTTGACCTCTATGCACAGTATGCGCTTGTTGCAACGGATGAAGCAATGAAGGATGCGTCTCTCGACCTTTCTGCTGTAGATTCGGATAAAGCAGGTGTAATCTGGTCTTCAGGAATAGGAGGCCTGAATACATTCCTTGATGAGATAGCCGGGTTTGTAAAAGGCGATTATACCCCCCGCTTCAGTCCCTTCTTCATACCTAAAATGATCTCAGACATTGCGTCAGGTCACATATCCATAAAATACAATTTCAGGGGACCCAACTTCAGTACAGTATCTGCATGTGCATCATCAACAAATGCCCTAATTGATGCCCTGAACTACATCAGGCTCGGCAAGGCCAATATATTCATCACAGGCGGATCAGAAGCAGCAATAAATGAAGCCGGACTTGGAGGGTTCAATGCGATGCAGGCCCTTTCAACCAATAATGAAGAATATAAAACGGCTTCCAGGCCGTTCGACCGGACCAGGGACGGTTTCGTCATGGGAGAAGGAGGAGGTGCCCTCGTACTTGAAGAATATGAACATGCCGTCAGGCGGGGTGCAACCATATACTGTGAGCTTACCGGAGGAGGCATGAGTGCCGACGCCTACCATCTCACAGCCCCGCACCCCGAGGGACTTGGTGCTGCAAGGGTTATGCAGAATGCTATTGAAGATGCAAATTTGAAACCTGAGGATGTTGACTACATCAATGTTCACGGCACCGCCACTCCGTTGGGCGATATAGCAGAAGTCAAAGGCATCAGGGCTGTTTTTGGCGAACATTCCTACAACCTGAACATAAGTGCTACAAAATCAATGACCGGGCATCTTTTAGGAGCTGCCGGCGCTGTTGAGGCAATTGCTGCAATACTGGCTGTAAAGCATAATATTGTTCCTCCCACTATCAACTTTGAACATGAAGACCCGGACCTTGACAATAAGATGAATTTTACTTTCAACAAGGCCCAGGAGAGAGAGGTCAACGTCGCTCTCAGCAATACATTCGGATTTGGAGGACATAACTCCTCGGTTATTTTCAAAAAACTTAAATAGCACCAGTGTTTCACATCAGGACCCTGATTAAATCTCTTTATACGAATTTCGACAGTAACAGCAGATTACGCAGGGATATTATCTCCATAACAGGCCTCAGGCCGCGGAATATCAAACTCTATATTTCAGCACTAACACACAGGTCTATTGCAAGTAAGCAACACAATGGATCAGACCGCGATAATGAACGGCTCGAATACCTTGGAGATGCTGTTTTGAGTGCGGTTATAGCCGACTACCTTTTTAAACGCTACCCCGGCAGCAAAGAAGGATTCCTTACCAAAATGAGATCAAGGTTGGTCAACCGGGAAAATCTCAACAGGATCGCCCTCAGCATGAAGATCGACAAGCTGGTGATGCTTAACAGGAATGGTGTTCCTACCAAAAAATTCATTTACGGCAACGCACTGGAGGCCCTTATTGGAGCTATATATATAGACAGAGGTTATAAGAATGCCAGGAAGTTCATAACAGGACAGATTATTTCATCCCAGGCCATAGACAAGCTCGAAGGTAGTGAATGGGACTATAAAAGCCGTATTATCCAATGGGGGCAAAAGAATAAGCAGGAGATATCATTCGAAAGTTATGAGCTTGATAAGTCCGGCAACCCGGAGCCTTTGTTTGTTGCGACCATACATATAATGGATACCGTTGCAGGAGAAGGTTTCGGATGCACCAAGAAAGAGGCTCAGCAGCTTGCTGCAAGGAAGGCACTGGAGAACCTCCCCTCCTGATTATGATATGTACCTGGTGCCATTACGTACAATAAACATATCACAAAAAAGGTTTATCATATAATATTCAGCTATCCCTGCCGGTAATCCGGCATCATGTTCACCAGGCACTGACAAATGAAGAAGAAAGTCCATAAGTTGATTGTTCCGGAATCAAACCCCTTCAAACTGCTGGGTATTTCATCTCATGAGAACGACTATCGCATAAGCTGGGTCCTTAACAGGAGGATGGGAATGAAATTCAGAAAAGCAGACAATCACCGGGGTAAACCGCTATTAACCGGAGAATATCCGGAATTCTCAGTGTTCAGCTCATATGACGAAGACAAAATCATTAAGATGAACCTGGTTTCAAACAGGTGCCCGGACTGCTTTCTGGTAAGTGACATGAAAAACATAGACTATTTCCTCCAGATTTTCGGAGAAATAAGCCAGGAACAACTGGACGGCTTATCTTCAAAGATCAAGGGAGATGAGCTGATTTCTGCGGTTTTTGAGATTAACCCTGACAGAATAAAAAAGACCTGGCATCTGCCTCCGGAATAACCCGGAATGACCAGTCAAAATCGGCCCCGGTCCTTTAAAAGCCGTTTTAAATATAATTAATCAATCAACCTGCAAGTTAAAAAGTGTTAAATTGCCAACTGTACTCTGAGCTGTCGGTTATCTTTGTATTAACGAATTAATTCGGGCATCATGAGCAGAAAAGTTATCTGGATACTTATAGGTGTAATGACACTTGCCACTACCGGACTTATTATAGTTCAGAGTTACTGGATTACCAATGCCATTGAGGTCAAGGAGCAACAGTTCAGGTTGACCGCCTGGCGCACCCTGGGTACCATATCAAACGAAATAGAAAAACAGGAGGCGCTGACAATGGTTCTGAGTGAACTTCGCCCCTCCTCGGTAGTTGACAGTGTAACATGGTCATCAGGGTTTACGATTAACTTCAATCACCAGTTCCAGTCCGGAACCCATTCAGGCCAGCACAGTGCATATTTCTATTCAGGACGTTTTACAGGGAGGCCCGGCCAGGTGGATTCACGTGGTCTTTTTGAAGGATCCGAATCACAGATCAACTTCAGCAATGTCGACTCCATCAGGATTTTCAGCAGGCCGCAAAACCTCCTGGGCCCGTCGCATGAGATGGGCCACACAATTTCAAACAGGGCGGTTATTGTTGAAAAGATCATCGACGAGATGCTCAGCTACAACAAATGCATCGAAGATCGTCTGAATGTGGCGCTTCTTGACAGCCTTATTAAAAAGCAGATGCATAATGTTGGCATCAACCTGGATTATGAATTTGCCGTGCGTAACCAGGATGGAGAATTTGTACTTAAATCAAAAAATTTCGAAGAACGGCCCGAAATGTTTCTCAGAAGGCTTTTCCCCAATGATGCATTCATGTTTCCCAACCATATTGCCCTCTACTTTCCCGAACAGAAATCATACATTCTCCAATCGGTTGGTTTCATGGGGCTTTCTTCAACCCTTCTTACCCTGATCATTCTGGGGACCTTTGCCTTTACAATTTACATAATCATAAGGCAGAAAAAACTTTCGGAGATTAAGACAGACTTTGTCAACAACATGACCCATGAACTGAAGACACCCATCTCAACTATATCCCTCGCGTCGCAGATGCTTAGGGACAACAGTATTCCTTTTGAAAACAAAAATTTTGAAAACATCTCAAACGTTATACATGAAGAAAGCAAAAGGCTTGGTTTTCAGGTAGAAAAGGTGCTTCAGATGGCCATTTTCGAAAAGGGAAGGCTCCGATTAAAACGGCAGGAGGTTGACGTTCACGACCTTATAAGCAATGTTGTGAACAATTTCATCATAAAAGTAAGGAACCAGAACGGCGAGATCATACAAAAGCTGAATGCCAGTGAACCGGTACTAAAAATCGATGAAATCCACTTTACCAACATCATTTTCAATCTGCTTGATAATGCTGTAAAATACAGCAATGGCATAACACACATTACCGTAGGCACAAAAAGCACAAACAATAATTTCCATTTATACATTGAAGATAAGGGAGTCGGGATCAGCAAGGAGAACCAGAAACGTATATTTGAACAGTTCTACAGAGTACCCACCGGGAATATCCATAACGTTAAAGGGTTCGGACTCGGACTGAGTTATGTTAAAAAGATCGTCGAAGAGCATAACGGACGTATCAGCATCCAGAGTGAATCGAAGAAAGGTACAAGATTTGACATCACCATCCCCCTTAAACAGACAGAGGACGCATCCGTGTAAAAACTATTTACTAAACCGGACAACATAAAATGGATGTTGCATATTGCCCTAAAACTTATAACTGATGACGACAACAAAAACCAGGATACTGCTTGCCGAGGATGATGAAAATCTCGGACTTCTCCTGAAAGAGTATCTTAAGGCCAAGGGTTTCGAAACCAATCTTTTTGCAAACGGTGAACTCGCATTCAGAGACTTCGTTAAGACCCAGTATGACATCTGCATTCTTGATGTGATGATGCCCGTCAAAGACGGTTACACCCTTGCAAAGGAGATCCGTCAGATCGATGAGGATATACCTATTATCTTTCTCACCGCCAAATCAATGAAAGAGGATGTTATCGAGGGGTTTTCAATTGGTGCCGATGACTATATGACCAAGCCTTTCAGCATGGAGGAGCTTCTTTTCAGAATTGAGGCAATACTGAAAAGGACCAGCAGCAGTTACAAAACTGCCCCACCCGACGAGTTCAATATAGGTAAGTACGTTTTTGATTTAAAAAAACAGACGTTGCAGATTGGAGAAAAGGTTAACAAACTTACTACAAAGGAATCGGACCTGCTCAAGCTGCTCTGCACCCACCAGAACAAGATCCTTGACCGTAATTTTGCACTCAAGACCATATGGCTTGACGACAATTACTTCAATGCACGCAGCATGGATGTCTATATAACCAAGCTGCGCAAATACCTTAAGGAAGACGAATCGGTTGAGATATTGAATGTTCACGGCAAGGGATTTAAACTTGTAATGTAGACCCCCAAATTGGCAGTCTGTCAGTTCATCTTTTATTATAACCAGATGCAAACCAGGTTCGCATTCATTTTATCAGTAATCATAGGCCTGGCAGCTGCTGCCCCGGGCCATGGGCAACAGCCGGGGTTCAGGCTGAGCAGCCAGGCAAAGATCTCACTTCTGACATGTTCCCCGGGAGATGAACTATACTCGGTATTCGGGCACAGTGCAATACGGGTTAATGATCCTGTACGGGATCTGGACTGGGTCTTCAATTACGGTACCTTTGATTTCTCCGACCCCAACTTTTACACCAACTTTGTCAGAGGCAGGCTGAACTATATTCTTTCGGTATCCGAATACAGGCATTTCGAGCAGGAGTACAGAAGAGAACAGCGCTGGATATGGGAACAGGATCTAAACATTACCCAGGCCGAAAAGCAATATCTTTTCGATTCACTGCTGATCAATTACCAGCCCGAAAACCGGTACTACCTTTATGATTTCTTCTACGATAACTGCGCCACCCGCATACGTGACGTATTTGGCGAAGCCATCAGCAGGGAGATAGTGTTCGATTATGATGTGCTTGACAAGGGGCAAAGTTTCAGGGAGCTATTGATGCCCTACCTCAGGGAGAAGCCCTGGGCCAGGCTCGGTATAAACCTTGCATTGGGACTACCCTCAGACAAGACTGCCACTCCGTGGGATTATATGTTCCTTCCCGATCATATGATGACCCTGTATGAGCATGCAGACTTTCGTGCAGGTGAAAGCCTGGCTGCGTTCACCCCGGGAAGCAGGCTGATACTTCAGGGTGAGGAGCTGCCCCGTGCGTTACTGCGCCATTCACCCCTCTGGCTCTTCATATTGGTTTTGATGGGTACCATTATCCTCTCCCATTTCAACCTTCAGTCTAAGAAATTCACATGGTGGTACGACCGGATCCTTTTCGGGAGTGTGGGACTTTTAGGTTTGCTGATCGTTTTCCTCTGGTTCTTTACCGACCACGCTGTAACCGCCTGGAACCTGAATATTATCTGGGCCCATCCGCTTCATTTCTTTATTATCTTTTTCCTTTCGGGGAAAAAGAATTTCAGGCTTATCAACTATTACTTCATGGCTAACCTTGTAATTCTCATCCTGCTGATCTTTTCCTGGCCTCTGCTGCCCCAGCCACTGCCCTGGGTGATAATGCCGCTGGTAATGGCCATGGTGGTCAGGTCAGCCGTAATAATAAGAATGTTCAAACCCGATATTCTCGGGGCCGGCCAAAAGAACAGCAAACAGGTTCAAAAGAGCAGCGGAACACCCAAACAGCCTGTCACTTCCTGAACCTTGTCTGAGCCCTGGAAACCGCCGATACCTGGAAAAAACCCCTGGCGCCTTCGCTCATGTTGGTAGGTATGTTTGCCGGCGGGGCGCCGGCAAAGGGGTTGCCCGAAAGGTCGGTCTGGAAGAAGAAGATCTGGTAGAACTCGTACTTTTCACGCGAAATGCTTCTCATGTCAAGCCTGATGGTATCGCCGGCATGCATGTCATTGCCGTTAATGGTCCTTACCGACCGTGACACGTAGCTGCCCAGGTCCTGGTCACTTATAACGGTTTTTTGCGAGGGCCTCGGGGTCTGAAGCTTACCGTTGATTGTCACGTCGATCAGGTAGTGATCACCCTTGCCCGGCAGATCGGCAAAATGGACCAGTATATCATAAAGCCTTTCGTCGGTCAGCCCTGCAGATGAGAAAAAATTGAGCCTTGTAGTGACAGAATCTATTCCGGGAACAGCCCTGTATTCACTTACGGCGGAGTATCTGTTCCCCTCATGCTCAATAGAAAGAGTGTAACTGCCATCGACAAGTTCGGCGCCGATATCGCTGTTGAAATATAATCCGGCCAGGCTGTCAGGCCCCTTCCCGGTAAATAGCCACTCCCCTTCACCTGAAGATACCATAACATCAGCTCCCGTTACAACTGCACCTTCCGTCACATCATAATATGAACTGGAAAGGCTGAGCCGGATCCACTGTTCGGCCGTTGCATCGTCGATGTTTGCCTCAACTATAAGATAGGCCCCCTCCCTGTCCGAAAGCTCCAGGATAACCTCCTTCTCACAAGATACAAGCCCAAAAACAATGACAATCATGGCTGCAATACCGGTTATACTCCACCTTACCAACTTTCCGGCCTGCTTATGATAATTTGTACTGCTCAACATCGCTTCTCAGAATTTGAAGTTATACGTTACCGCCGGCACAGGGCCGGGAATATAAAAAAATGAAGACCTGGGTATGCCCGGCCTGTCAGCATCTTCGGCAAAAGATACCGAGATCGGGTTTACTCGCCCGTAAACATTGAACACCGAGAAATTCCAGTCGCCGCTGAATCTCCTGTTTAACCCGCGCCTTTGCGGGGTGTATGTAACCGACAAGTCAAGCCGGTGGTATGCAGGCAGCCTGCTCGAGTTCCTCTCAGCGTAAACAGGCGCAAAGGCTCCCTGGTAAAACATCTTCCCTTCCGGCAACGTAAAGGCCCTTCCCGTTGCATAAACAAAACTCATCGAAACACTCACGGCCGGGGTGATTGAATACCCTCCGGTAAGACTCAGATCATGCCGCCTGTCGTTGGGTGCATAATAGGGCCTGCCTTCATTGATGCCGTCAATCTGCCTTCGGGTGCGCGACCACGTGTAGCCGGCAAAACCGCTGAACCGTCCCTCATCCTTCCGAACCAGGAACTCGGCCCCGTACGACCATCCGTCACCTACTCTCAGCTGTCCCTCGAGCAACTCGTTCCCAAGGATATCACCATTGTCAATAACATCCGAAATAGCCGACATATCCTTATAATAGAGTTCAACCGAGGTCTCTACCCGGTTACCGAGAAAGTTCCTGAAATACCCGACCGCCACCTGGTCGGCCACCTGCGGCGGTATATTGTTGCTGCTCATGTACCAGACATCGTAGGGCGCAACCGACTGGGAACCCTGGGCCTGCTGTATATACTGTATCATGCGGTTGTAGCTCGCCTTTACCGAACTGCCGGGCCCTGTACTCACCCTCAGGCTCACCCTGGGCTCCAGTCCCCCGAAAGATTCATAGATATTCCCTCTTTCGAGGATGACGGTATCGGCCACCTCCCAGGCCTGAGGGGCAGACCTGTCAAAAACATACTGTTTACCGGGACCCAGAACCTGGAACAGCGACCCTCTTACCCCGTAAACTACAAGAAGCCTGTTGTCAAAAAAACTTTGCTCGTTGTTGATGTAAATCCCGTGTTCCAGCGCATAGCCGGGAGTGAGCTCGGCAGTGGTACTCGATGCCCCTGTCAGCTCAGCCCTGATGGTACCGGGATCAAGCATATGAAGCACCGTTCCCGCCCCGAATGAGAGAGTACTGCCGGTATCAGAAAAGTAGTTGAAATCGGCCCTTAAGTTTACATTGTCGATATCAGACTGCCACCTGAAGGAGGCAGGACCCACATCGCCGGTTATATTGAACCGGTAATTGCTGTAAAGGAGCGAAAAATTACCGGCAAAGTTATCTGAAAATGTGCTGTTCCACCTCAGGCTGCCTGTGCTATTGCCCCAGTCAAAACCAAACAGGTCGCTGAAAGCGGTCAGGTCCTTGCCATGATAAGCGGAGAGGAAGATCCGGTTACGTTCGTTCACAACGTAGTTCATCCGGGTGTTCAGGTCATAGAACCACAGCCGCGAATCCCGCTGGTTCTCATCCGGCGAAAGCCGGAGAAAAAGATCGGCGTAGGTGCGTCTCCCGGCCACAAGGAAGCTGCTCCTCCCCTCCTGAATTGGTCCTTCTGCACTGATCCTGCTCGAGATCAGTCCGATTCCCCCTGTAAAACCGTACTCATCCATGCTGCCCGACCTCATCTCCACATCCAGCACCGACGAAAGCCTTCCGCCGTATGAAGGGGGTATGCCTCCCTTATAGAGCCGGATATCGGCAACTGCATCGGGATTGAATACCGAGAAGAAGTTAAACAGGTGAGATGCGTTGTATACCATGGCATTGTCAAACAGAACCATGTTCTGGTCGGCATCGCCGCCGCGGACAAAAAAACCTGTATTGCCGTCGCCGGCCGACTGCACTCCGGGCAATAGCTGGATAGTACGCAGCACATCAACTTCGCCGAGGAATGCAGGCACATTACGTATGGCCTCCATGCTGACAGCTATGGTACTCATCTCGGCACGCTCAACGTTACGGTCGGCCTGCCTTGCAGAAACCACAACCTCGTCAAGGCTTACACTCGATACACGGAGCTCAGCATCAAGCGCGGATATCTGAGGATCGACCACTGCCTCATAATTCTCATATCCAACAAACGAAAAGATTACCCTGTATTGGCCGTCAGGCAGGGGTAGCCGGTAATTCCCTTCCGGGCCGGTAACAACACCAAACTGTATATCGGGCACAAAAACAGTTGCGCCAACAAGGGTTTCACCGGTTTCGGCATCAGAAACGGTGCCGGTCACGACATAGCCCTGGGCAGTTGCACTTACAGGCACCAGTATAGTGAGAATCACTGCTGCAATAATTGATATACGTGCTATCCGGGTCATGGAAGAATATAACAACTTATACGGGAAATTATTTCAGGCGGGCAATTTTAAGATCAAAGATATTGCCAATTACTCAAAAGATTATATAGATTATGGTAATTTTTTGTCATAAATATTACCTCACTTGATAAACGGCATAAACAGACAATTGTTCGGGCATATTGTCAGAAAATTTTCGGAGGCTGTCCCGGAATATTTATAGACAATCTAAATAAAAGCGCAAAAACCTGTACATTAGGTTGAAGTCTGCATCCCTTAACTATACAGGTCTATTCCCACGGTGTGCCGGCGCCAATAAATTTGAATTTCAGCTTTATTTCCAATAAAGTTGATTGTGACCCAGTCATTATCATACATTTGAATCACATCATGATTGCTGTATCCAAATCAAAAACAATACAGACCAAATCTGCCCATAACCATCTCATGATCATCTAATAATAATTAAACACCGTCCCCTGCCTTGCTTTACGGTTCCCGGGCCAAATACCCCGGAAGGTAAAGTATTTTCTTACGCCGGCAGGGACCTGCAAACAAAACTGCCATGAGGACATTTACCCTTCTGCTTTTAGGTTTTATAGCAATTACAGCCGTTCGGGCTGAAGAGAACACCATGACCCTGAGGTTTACAGCAAACCATACATGCACCTATATACAGCTTGACAGCGTGCTGGTTGAGAACCTCACCAGGGAAGGCTCCAGGGCTCTTTACTATCCCGACACGGTGCTGACGATCGTCCCTACATTCATAGATCAGCTTGATGAAGCGTATGACGGACTCTATGTCTCCCAGAACTACCCCAACCCTTTCTCGGCTGTTACCGACATAGATATATACGTGCCCGACCCTGACCTTTTCAGGATAAATGTGCACGATATGTCGGGAAGACTGCTGGTGGTTCATGACGCAAAACTTGAACAGGGCATGCACCACTTCACCTTTCATGCCTGCAACCAGCAGAGCTACCTTCTTACTGTCAACTCCGGCAAATACAGTCAGAGGAGGATAATGATACAATCCGGCAGGGGCGGGAGATCCACCTCCAGAATAGAATATAACGGGATGTCACGAAGCGGCAGAACCGGGCAGGCAGAGTCCGCGCCAACTATAAAGGCCACCCTCAAGTCATCCCCCGGATTCGATTACGAACCCGGAGATGAACTCAGGTTCACGGGCTACGTTACAAGTCCTTTTTCCTATGAGATTGATTACGGAGTCATTACCGACACACCTGAAACGGATACCGATTACCTGTTTGACCTGGCTGACTCGGCACCGGACCGGCCCTCGGATATATCAGGGCCTGAAACTGTTATGAAGTATTCAGGCAATCTCGGCTATGAAATAGAATCCAGTCCGGGATTAACCTACAACTGGAGCGTGCCGGAAGGCTGGTCTATTGCAGCAGGACAGGGGACCAATGCTGTTACAGTCGATTCGGGGGCTGAATCGGGCAACATAGAGGTCAGGGCAGTGAACAACTGCGGTGAAGGTCCACCCAGCATACTCCATGTAACCATCCTGCACACATTGACCCTGCAGGCATCACCTCCGGGAACAGGTACTGTAACGGGAGCAGGC